>CAZNDR010000582.1:0-2976 GCA_964571835.1 uncultured Cytophagia bacterium
GGCCAGCCCAAATTTTGTTTTGCCAAAGCAACTTCTTCTTCGCCCAGCGGCGAACCATGAGAAGAAGATTTATCCTGTTTATTAGGACTGCCATAGCCGATATGAGTACTGGCAATTATCAACGACGGGCGACTGGTTTCATTTATGCCTTCATCAATAGCCCGAGCAATTTGTTCGTGATCGTGTCCATCGATAGCTACCGTATGCCAGCCATAGGCAGCAAATCTTTCAGCTACATTTTCGGAAAAAGATAAGGCGGTACTGCCGTCAATGCTGATTTTGTTATTGTCATAAATATAGACAATATTGCCCAGTTTGAGATGTCCTGCCAGCGAAGCCGCCTCAGAGGAAACGCCTTCCATTAAGTCGCCATCTCCAGCAATGGCAAAAATCCGAGGATTAAATAGTTCACATTCATCAGTATTAAATCGTGCGGCAAACATCTTGGCAGCGATCGCCATGCCGACGCCAGCAGCAAAACCTTGTCCCAGCGGACCGGTGGTCATCTCGATGCCGGGCAGTTGCCCCAGTTCGGGATGGCCTGCAGTCGGGCTGCCCCACTGACGAAAGGCTTGCAAATTTTCCATGGTCACCTCAAAGCCGTACAAATACAACAACGAATAAAGCAACATCGAGCCATGACCGGCTGACAGTACAAATCGATCGCGGTTCAGCCAGTGCGGCTGTTGCGGATTAAATCTCAAAAAATACTGCCAGAGAACAAAAGCAATATCTGCAGTACCCATGGGCATTCCCGGATGGCCAGATTTTGCCTTTTGCACGCCGTCGGCAGATAACAGGCGGATAGTATTGGCAGCACGTCTCGCTAAATCATGTTTCATCTCTTTCTCCACTTTCGCTATTAAGATTCGTTTATTTTATCACCTCATATTGAAACAGATTTTTCTATTTTTTGCCCTTGAACCAAGATACCGTGAGGCAAAATTACTTTTACTTGAAAAACAGATTAAACTCTCATCTGACAAAGATCAAAACATAGCGCATTACCCCAAGGAAAAACGGTTCTCTTGGCTGATACCTATGGCTTCGGTTTTTCCAGAGGCGAAAATCCCACTAACTTGGGGCCTTCATGGCAGTATGAAAATCGAACATAAGCGTTTGCTTTATTTGTAATTTAATTGTCTGTTGTAGTTTTGCCAGAAAAAAATTTTGCAGCGGTGCGGCGAATATAAGCAATTTTAAAAATTATGTCAAGATATTTTCTGAATATTCTTTGCTTGAAAATCTCAACGAAAACAATAAATTGATCCAAGCCGCCATCGGCATAGTTTTCCTGACGGTGCAAATTTGGGCAGCGAGTCAGTCAAAGGCCAATTTTTAAATTTCAATAAAAAAAGCTTGATAAAGTTGTTAAATTTTAGTATTATATTTACCAAAAATAAGTACTCAATCAAGGCAGGAGTAAAAGGTGGCAAATACAGAAAAAATCTACTCAATTCTGGTGGTCGATGATGATAAAAATATAAATAAACTAATTGCTGATACGCTTAAATTGGAAAAGATTTATCAAGTATCAGCCGTGCTGAACGGCGAATCTTGTTTAAAATATCTGCAAGAAACCATCCCTGATCTCGTCTTGCTCGACATCCAAATGCCCGGCATCGATGGCATTGAAACGCTGAAAAAGATCAGAGAATTTGATCCGCGTATCACCGTGGTCATGATGTCGGCTCACGGCTCCATCGAGAGAGCCGTCAAATCAATGAAGCTTGGCGCTTACGATTTTATCCCGAAACCGTTCGACCGTGATCGCCTTCGTATCTCGGTAAAAAATGCTTTGATGACCAGCTCGTTAGAAAGAGAGGTTAATGAATTGCGAAGCGAATTAAAACAAAAATACACCTTTGAAAATATCATCGGGCAGAGTGGTGCGATGAAGGAGGTTTTTAAAGCAATTAACAAGGTGGTCAATAGCAACGTTACTGTGCTCATCCAGGGTGAAAGTGGCACAGGGAAAGAATTAGTCGCCAAGGCAATTCACTATCACAGCAAAACTCGGGCAAACAATCCGTTTGTGGCGGTGAATTGTACCGCCTTACCAGAATCGCTGCTGGAAAGCGAATTATTCGGTCACGAGAAAGGCTCGTTTACTGGGGCTCAAGGAAGAAGGATTGGCAAATTTGAGCAGGCAAATACCGGCACAATTTTTCTTGACGAAATCGGACTGATGTCACCGGCTACTCAAGCGAAAGTGTTACGCGTGCTGCAGGAACGAGAATTCGAGCGAGTTGGCGGATCAGAAATGATCAAGGTTGACGTGCGCATCATTTCAGCGACTAACAAAGATCTGGAAGAAGCCATGCGCAAAAATGAATTCCGAGAAGATCTTTATTATCGCCTGTCCGTTTTCCCCATTAAAATTCCCCCCTTGCGCGAACGAAAAGAAGACATACCTCTGTTAGCTGCCTTTTTCCTTAAAAAATATGGCGACCAAGAAAACAAATCGATCGAAGGCATTTCTCCCGATGCCTTAGAATTATTAATGGCTTATAATTGGCCTGGTAATGTCAGGGAATTGGAAAACGCTGTGGAACGTGCAGTTGTCTTAGCAACAACAAAAGAATTGAGCGTGAAAGATTTGCCTGCTGCGGTCCGCTCCATTGGCGAAAAGAAAATCTATGAATCGGACAATACACTATCAAGTTGGATCGAAAAATTGGAAGAGGAAGCGCTCACTCAGGCGCTGTTGGAAAATGAAGGCAATATTTCCAAAACAGCAAAGAAATTAGGTATTGGCCGGGCGACCATTTACCGCAAAGCTAAAAAATATGGCTTGCCTATTGCTAAATAAATAATTTGAATTGCCAGACAAAAAACTGTCTGAAGTAAAGCCCAAATAATGGCGCTTTTCATGCTCTTCTCTGTCCACAAATTCGGCGAACAGGATTTAATAAATCCAACGGATTTTTAGGCCTTCGCCCCATTTTATAAAGCTCCCTTATTCTAAATTAAAAC
>CAZNDR010000583.1:0-2971 GCA_964571835.1 uncultured Cytophagia bacterium
GCGGTAAATATATTACAAGGTTACCAACAGATCGCAATTTATTCACCATTGGAGGTGATCAAATATGAAGAATAGATTTGATTGTGTTGAGATGAAGCATCGGAGTGCGGAAAAAATACAGCAAAAGTTAAAGGATTTTTCTTTGGAAGAGGAATTGGGATTTTGGAAAAAGCGTTCAGTCGAATTAAAGAATAGAAAAGAGAAAATAAAAGAAAATAGAAAACGCGAGGTTAGAGTTTAAGTTCTATCATAAAAAGGGCATTACAATGGCTGCAGTTGACCGAACCGCCGAGTTTTAATTTAAAATCAGCGCTAAAATTTAACGTTTTTTGCTTTGTATCAGTTTCTGTGCAAGCGGTTCGCCAACTAAGCCTTGCGTTATGCCCCTGAGTAAATTCGAGCAGAGATTGTCTTTCCAGCCCCACATAGCTTCTAGCAGGATAAAGGATAGGGAATTCTTCTGAAGATATTTTGGATAATAATGGTATAATTTAAAGACATTGCCATACGGAGTAACCAAATGAACAAAGAATTCAGTGTTGTAATCGAACAAGACGCCGAAGGGTATTACGTTGCTTCGGTTCCTGCTTTGCATGGATGTCATACCCAAGCCAAATCTCTTGATCTTGTAATGGAGAGAATTCGTGAGGCTATTGAATTATGTCTTGAGGTTCAAGGTGAAGACTTTGAATCATTAAATTTCGTCGGAGTTCAAAAGGTCACTCTCGCATCATGACACGACTTCCACGCCCCACAGGAAAAGAAGTGATTAACGCATTTTGTAAGGTAGATTTCGAGGTGGTTAGAGTAAAAGGTAGTCATCATTTCATGCGTCACAGGGATGGCCGTGCAACTGTTGTTCCTGGACACAATGGCGAAGCAATTGGCCCAGGACTCATGAGTAAAATACTTCGTGACTGTGAGATGAGCACTGACGATTTTGTGTCCCTTCTGTAAATCGAACGGGAGTATAACAAGTCGCTGCACCCGACTGCAAGGAGCAGTTTTTTTGAACTTGGTCATTTTCCCAAAGAGGGCTAATCTGAAAAAGAAGGTTGGTCGGCATATTACCTTGCAGCTGGTGATCTCTAGCGAACCCCGCAGTCAACACCTAAGTTATGCGCAATTAGGCGGGCAAAAAAGGCAGCCAAAGAATAAGGAAGCCAATTGGTGATGGAATAAAATAGAATAAACTTTTGAAGAAAGCCAATAGAATTTTAAATAAATCCAATCAAGGCGTACTGCTCCCATTGTTATAAAAGAAAATTTAAATTATATAAGTCAACAGCAGCTACAATTCATTCTTTTTTATTATAGCTTGACTGAAACTTGATTAATCCTGATTGCACTAACTGATTCATGTAAATAACGCCAGGTAATTTTTCTAACGCTTCTCTCACCTTTTTTTCTGACGGATGGATATAATAGTCGGCAGTCGTTCTGGGCGTGGCATGTCCGAGCAGGTCCTGGATCACCAATATGTCCACTTATTCATCGTTGAGATGAGAAACAAACGAATGTCTTAAGGTACGACAGGTCACATGAAAAGGGACATTAATGTTTAGCTTATCAATAATTTTATGGAAATTGTCTTCGATTGTTCTGAGGGCTAAACGGTTGCCCTTTTTTGAGATAAACAGGGCGTTAGAAATATTAGAATTTAGGAATTGTTTTCTGACAGCTATCCATTGTGTTAAAATGGCGGTCATTTCATCGTCTAAGTGCAAGGATCGTCTTTTGTTGCCTTTGCCTATGACAGTAATTTTCTTTTTATCAAAGTCAATGTTTTCTGAATTGTTCGATTAAATTATTCATGAATAGGCTCCTTGTTACAGATCGAAAATCATATAAGGATGATTTTTCATGTGAACAGCATAAATATCCGGGTTGAGATGAGCGTAATGTCGGTATGTTGAAGGCTTAGGTGTCCTAACACAAATTGGGTAATTTGTAAGCCGGCGACTTTATTAATTTGGGTAGCTGCCGTATGGCGGAACAGGTGCGGATGCAGTTTTTTTTCGATACCCAGTTGGTCAGCGACATTTCTGAATAGATTTTGCAGTGATCGTGGTGAGTAGCGTTTGTTTCGTTTGGAAATAAATAAAGGCGTTTGTTTTGAGTCCAATTGTTTGATATACTCGGCCAATAATTGACATAATACTTGTGGTAAGGGGTTGGACTTTTTGTTTTGTCCGAGGCAGCCTTTTTCATGAATCGATAAGCGGCTTTCAGCCAGATCAACGTCATTGACATTGATAGCGACGAGGTGGCGGCTGTTCTAATTCCCAGAAGTCCCATCATCAAAATCATAATGAGATTTCTGAGTCCTTTAATGTCTGTTGTTTTTTGGGAAAAGTAAGTTAGAATGCAGTTGAATTCATCTGCTGTTAAGAATAAAGCGACCTTTTTTTCTATTTTGGGGTAGGGCAATTCCAGCGCGATATTTTTGTTTATCAATTGCAGCAGTTTCAGGTAATGGAAGAACTGGCGCAGGCTCCAAACGCGGGCTTTTTTGACTGACGGCGATGGCTGACCATAATCGGCAATGAATTGCACCAGATGCTGATAATTAATGTAATTGATTTCAGATATTGAACGTTCGTTTATAAATTTATCGAATTCATTCAATCGAAAAGACAGGGTCGGAATCGAGCGATTAGAAAAATCAGAATTGTTGCAATAGTCTAAAAAATTTGTTATATTTTCCTGAAGCATAGGACCAAGCTCCTTAAATATTTAATCGATCAATTAAATGTATGATTGGTTTCCTTATGCTTCAACTATTTTTGTGTCAATTTCTAAGCGCGCATAACTCTGACTGCGGGGTTTATGGGTTAGCTGCAAAGAATTCATTTGATTTGATTGTAGGAAATAAATATCTTTTATGTGAACGTAAAAATTACTATATAAAATAGAGCTACGAATTATTAAAATATTCAAAGGCAATAGAATGACACTAATTATACCAGAT
>CAZNDR010000584.1:0-2960 GCA_964571835.1 uncultured Cytophagia bacterium
GGCCACGGGCAGCCGGGGAAATCGCCATTTTTTGGTTGAGGATCTGCTCATAAAATTAACCGGCGCTGAAGCAGCGGCAGTGGTCAATAATAATGCAGCAGCCACGCTCTTAATATTAAATACGCTGGCTTTCAAACAAGAGGTGATAGTTTCGCGGGGCGAATTAATTACCATTGGCGGCTCGTTCCGCCTTCCGGATATTATGAAAAAAAGCGGAGCCATCATGCGGGAAGTTGGCACTACCAATCAAACCAACGCCTGGGAATATGAAGAAGCAATAAATGAGGACACAGGCTTGCTGCTGAAGGTGCACACCAGCAATTATAAAATCGTCGGCTTTGTTTCAGAAACATCGCTGGGAGAACTGGTAGCGATCGGCAATAAATTTCAAGTGCCGGTTTTTCATGATTTAGGAAGTGGCAGCTTATTCGATTTGAGTTTGCTCGGCTTACCCAAAGAACCAGTCGTCAGTGAAAGTATCAAAGCTGGCGCTGATATTGTCAGTTTTAGCGGCGACAAATTGCTCGGTGGTCCTCAGGCTGGTATCATCGCCGGCAAAAAAGAATATATCGATGAAATTAAAAAGAACCAGTTAACCCGAGCGTTGCGCTGTGGCAAGCTGACCTATGCTGCCTTAGAAGCCACTTTGAGATTATATTTTGATAAAGAAGAGCTGCTAAAATCTCTCCCAGGCTTGCGCTTTATGCTAAGGGATAGTGCGGAGCTTGAAAAAAAAGCTGAACGACTCAAAATTGGATTACAAAAAATTTTAATGAACAGGGGAGAGACAGCGATTGAAAATGGATTCACGGAAGTTGGTGGAGGATCGTTGGCAACCGAGTCATTACCGACTTTGCTGGTAAGTTTGCAGATAACTCAATTATCGCCAGATGATTTGGGCAAAAGGCTACGCCTAAGCGATCCGCCAATTATCTCGCGCATTGTGAATGACAAAATTGTTTTTGATATCCGGACCCTATTTGACAATGAACTTAAGCTTATTCATATTGCTGTAGAAAAAATTTTGCAGGATCTATCTCATGGATGAGTCGGGAAAGAGACATTATGTAATTGGCACCGCCGGTCACATTGATCATGGCAAAACCGCTTTAGTCAAACATTTAACTGGTAAAGATACCGATTGGCTAAAGGAGGAAAAGGAGCGCGGGATGACCATTGATCTCGGTTTTGCTTTTTTGGGGGATAATATCACGATAATCGATGTGCCGGGTCACGAAAAATTTGTGCGTAACATGGTCGCTGGCGTTAGTACCATCGATCTGGTACTGTTCGTCATTGCGGCAGATGATGGTATTATGCAACAAACACGAGAACATCTGGATATTCTAAAATTGCTACACATCAAACAAGGAATTATTGTTCTAACCAAAATTGATTTAGTGGAAGCGGATTGGATTGAATTGGTTAAGGAAGAAATTCATGAATTGGTCAAAGGCAGCTTTTTGGAGCAGGCACTAATTTTTCCCATTTCCAATTTGTCAGGCGAGGGAATCCCTAAATTGAAGGAAAAAATCTTGGAAATACTAAGTCAGGCTGATGAGCGCCAGGACAAAGGAATTTTCAGATTGCCCATTGATCGGATTTTTACTATGAAAGGTTTTGGCACAGTTGCTGCTGGGACGGTTTTATCAGGACGACTTACCATTGATCAAAATGTGGAATTGTTGCCTCAGAAAAAAAATCTGCGGGTGCGAGGGCTGCAAATCCACGAAAGCAACGTAGCCAGCGTAAAAATTGGAGACCGAGCCGCTATTAATCTTGCTGGCATCGAAAAAAAAATGATCACGCGTGGCAATGTTTTGGTGCAACCGGATTATTTTGTCCCGGCTTATTTTTTTGAAACAAAATTTTCTTTATTGGCAAACTCAACGCGCCGACTCAAACACAACGACAGAATTCGATTGAACATTGGCACTAGCGAACAAATCGGCCGAATCAGCATTCTTGATAAAAATGAAATTGCACCTGGCGAAACTGCTTATCTGCAATTCAGAATGGAACAGCCCATCGTCGCTGACAGCGGAGATTTTTATGTGGTACGCTCGTACTCGCCAGTGTTCACTATTGGCGGCGGTATTGTATTGCGACTCAATCCCCCGCGGCACAAACGATTTGACAAGAAAGTAATTGATCAATTGAAAATTCTTGAGCAGGGCGATCCTGAACTGATGGTCGAACAGAGGTTGCTTAACAGTCGATTTAAATTTTCGGATATTAGCCAGGTCGCTAAACAAATGACCTTGACCAGCGAGATGGCCAATTTACTTATTCAAAAACTTGAACAGAAAAAATTAGTGTTCAAATATGTGGAAAAAGGGCAAAGCTATTTTTTGCACAGAATAAATTATGATAAGATGAAAAATAGGATTATCTCAGCACTGACCGAATTTCACCGAGTGCAACCGATGCGTCGCGGGGTAACAAAAACCGAGTTGAGAGTGCTGATTGGCGAAGCAGAAGATTTGTTGCTTTTTAATGTCATCATTAATGATTTAGCGCGTGAAAAACAGATTTCATGTGCGGAAAACCGTATCGCCTTGATAAATCATGAAATTCACCTCAACGAATGGCAGAGAAAGAATATTGATATAATAGCTGCCAACTTTTTGCATGAAGAATTTATTACCTCAAGCCTGACTGAGATTGCCGAAAAATTAAAAATGGAATTAGGTCAGGTGTCACAACTTATTTCCATTATGCTTGAAATAGGTGAGTTGACGAGAGTGGAAGAAGGAATTATTTTCCATCGAAAAAAAATTGAAGAGGCAATTGGATTGGTGAAAGATTTTTTCAAAAAAAATCAGTCAATGACTATTGGAGATTTTCGAAAATTGCTCAATACCAGCAGGAAGTATGCCGTGCCTTTGATCAATTATTTCGACTCAATCGGATTAACCATTCGCCAGCAAGATGTCAGGATTCTCAATCAGGATTATTGA
>CAZNDR010000585.1:0-2941 GCA_964571835.1 uncultured Cytophagia bacterium
CTCAGCCAAATTCATTTATTCTTCAATTGATACTTACACTTCAACCGCTATGGCACTGGATGTGGGGGTTATTTATCATGTGCCATTTATTGAAGATTTTAATGTAGGCTGCGGCGTCTTTAATGTGGGCGCTGTGCTCAGCGCTTTCGTGAAGGACAAGGATCCGCTGCCGCTCAATTTTGTCTTTGGTTTTTCCAAGAAACTGGCTCATCTGCCGTTAGAGTATTCTATCGCCATCAATAAATATGTTGATGACGACATTCAGTTTAATGTCGGTGGTGAGTTTACTTTATCCAAGGGATTGTATTTGAGAATAGGCTATAATTCGCTGGGCAGAAATCAAAAGATTGGCGCCCAGGGCGATCAATTTGCCGGCGTTTCCTGTGGCTTGGGTTTTGAATGGAAAAAGTACCATTTAGATTACAGCTTATCGTCTTATGGCGCGATTGGCTATTTGAATCGGTTGAGTTTTTCGTATGTTTTTTAGAAGGAGAAATCAATTATTTCGAGGAGAATGCTCTATGTTTTGCCACTGTCGACACGCTAAAGTTTGCAAAAAAACTCAGCACTGCTGGAATTTCACAGGGGCAAGCGGAAGCATTTTCTGAAGCATTTGTAGAAGCACAAAAAGATCGCCGATAAAATTGGGCCGCAAAAACAGATTTAGCAGATTTGGGATTTACGTAAGCCATCAGCTTTTATTGTTGAAATAGATGATAGGATTATTATTAGCGGGAGTGCTTTCGCTTATTCTAAAAGCCTTCTTTCTTAATAGTTAATAACTTTTCTCTGGCGTTCAGGCCATAAAAAAAGCTGGTATTAGATCTTATACCAGCTTTTTTTATTAAATTTTATTAAAGCTGTTGACTATTACCACTTAGTCAGATTTAATTTTGACATCCCCCTTCAAAAGGAGACTGGCGGTCGTTAGCCCCTTTGAAAGGGGCAGTGGGGATGTTGATGGATTTTAAATTAATTATTTCGCTAATCTGACTAAGTAGCCCTATTAATTCTTCGAAATATTGATACTGGCTTCCTTAGCCACCTCCTTGGGAAAGATCGGCAAGTATTTCACTGCCACGGCAAAAGCGGCAAAACCTACGGCAACCAGAAAAAGTGTAATCATCCATTCGGTCCAGGCTGGGAAATATTTGGCTTTAGCAACTCCCTCCATACTGGTGATGGCGACATTCATTCGGCCAAAGAAAAAGCCAAAAACTGCCAGCGAAGCAGCTGTGAACATGCCGGTAGGATTGTTGCGCACCTTAGGAATGAACAGCAGAACTGATGGCAGTAAAACACCAAGACAAATCTCAGCCAGGAACAGCCAGCTTTCATAGCTATTTTCGAACATCTTCATAAAAGCGCCATGGCGAATTAAATCTTCCATTTTAAATAAAAAGAAAAACGCCAGAATAACAGCTAACACCCGGCTCAGCCGGATGAGAATATCAAATTCCAATTCTTTTTTAAAAGCACGGGCGCTTAAAAACGATTCAAAGATGATCATCGCTAAGCCAACTGCAATACAAGAGATGTAAAAGAAAAGTGGCAATAGCGGAGTGTACCACAACGGATGAACTTTATCAGGGAAAATTAAAAATAAAGAACCCAGCGAAGATTGGTGCATGGTCGATAAGATGATTCCCAGGATGACCAGCGGAATGATCGCTGCATGCTGAATTTTCACCAACTTTGTCCAACGCATTTTTTCAAAAACATTTCCTGAAAATTCTAACGCCAAAACAGTAGTATAGGTCATAACGCACCAGCCGACTTCAAAGAGAACAGAATGGTGATTCCAGTAAATGAGCAAGTGCCAAATCCGGTGCGGCTGACCAATATCAAAAAGCAGTCCCACCACTACTAACACATAACCAAAAAAGGCAGTGAGAACGGCTGGCTTAACGATTGGCCGATAGCGCTCTAAATTAAAAATATAAACAATGGCGGTAATGACAAAACCACCAGCTCCCAAACCGACGCCGGAGATGACATCAAAGCCGATCCAAATTCCCCAGGGGAAGGTATCAGACATGTTGGTGACATCTCCCAATCCAAAAACAAAGCGCCGAATGGATGAATAGATTCCCAAAATCACAATAATAACAAACACTCCTCGCCAGAAGGTGAGTTTTGGCATACGTAAATTTTTCATTCCTTTCCCTCACACAATTTATTCTTTAGTTCCTTTTTCTTCTAAGTCGACTTTTTCTTTCGCTAATTTGATCCGCCGATTGATTATCCAATAGGTTCCAAATAATGCTAATCCACCAAGACTAACAATATTGGGAACAAGCGTCATCACGCCCCAGGTAGTGGATGGTAGTGGTTTTTTGGTTAAACCTATTCTAAAGCCTATCTCTTCGAATGGGACAGGCGACAGAAACATAACCGAGGTACCCCCCACTTCATGTTCGCCATAAATGTAAGGCACATATTGGGATGGATTTTTACGAATTCTATCCTTGGCAATTAGAAGCAAATCCTGCCGTTCGCCAAAAAGTGTCGCCTCAGTTGGACAAGCTTGAGCGCATGCTGTCAGCTCACCTTCTTTAATGCGGTCGTAGCATAAAATACATTTCTGGACAAAGGGCAATGGTTTGTCCCATTGATATTTGGGTACAGAAAAGGGACAGGCAACCATGCAGTAGCGACAGCCGATACATCTTTTGCTGTCATAAATAACTGCGCCAGTTTCAGTTTTTTTGAAAGCTGCCACCGGGCACACCGAGGCACAGGCAGGCTCTTCGCAGTGCATGCAAAGCTTTCTCACATAAAGTTCATCGCCATTGGGCCGCTTGTGTTTTTCCAGGCTAGCCCAGGTATAAGCAGTAAGTTTCGGATCTAGCGGCTCGGGCAATTTGTTCTGTGCTTTACAGGCATTGATGCACGATTCACAACCGATGCACAACGTAATGTGAATAAGCATTCCTTTCAT
>CAZNDR010000586.1:0-2922 GCA_964571835.1 uncultured Cytophagia bacterium
CAAGGTGTTGCCCACAAAACCATCGCAGACGATGACATCGGCCTGATCTTGAAGAATATTTCTCCCTTCCACATTGCCGACAAAATTAATCGGGCAACTTTCGAACAAATCATAAGCCTTTTGGACTGCCCCATTTCCTTTGCCTTTCTCTTCACCGATATTCAAAAGGCCAATTTTGGGATTTTCAATATTTAACACTTGCTTG
Organism: uncultured Cytophagia bacterium; assembly: GCA_964571835.1. Lineage (GTDB taxonomy): Bacteria > Zhuqueibacterota > Zhuqueibacteria > Thermofontimicrobiales > Thermofontimicrobiaceae > CAZNDR01. The sequence continues at coordinate 206 of CAZNDR010000586.1, forward strand.
ATAAAGACGCTGCCCATGATGCCAAATTGCAATAATTGTTGAGGTTTGCTATCCACATTGGTGCCCACATCGATCAATAAATTGGCACCTTTGCCGGTCGGCAAAATTGCACCAATTGCTGGCCGAAGAACACCGTGCATTTTGCGCAGCTTTAATAAGGCTGCCCCCAGTACTGCTCCGGTATTGCCTGCGCTGACAACAGCGTCCGCATCACCCTGTTGCTGAAGGGCCATGGCTACCGCGATCGAAGAATCTTTTTTTCTGCGAACGGCTTCAGCGGGTGACTCGTCCATCTCTATTGCTTGGGAGGCGTGTTTAATGGAAATAGATAATTCGTCAACGCGAAAATGAAAAGCTAACTCATGTTTGATCTTTTCTTCATCGCCGACTAATATCACTTCCAGACTATTTTTTTTGGTGCGCGCCGCGGAAATGGCGCCAGTGACAATTTCACGCGGGGCAAAGTCACCGCCCATAGCATCAACCGCAATTTTAATTTTTTTTTCCAATTGACTAACTTTCTTTCGGCACAAATACCATCCGGTCTTTATAATATCCGCAATTTGGGCAGGCGCGATGCGGCATTTTTGGCTGGTTACAATTGGGGCAGTTTACGACCGTCGGTGCTGTCAGCTTCCAATGAGTCCTTCTTTTATCTCTTCTCGAACTTGAGTGTCTGTGCTTTGGTAATGGCATGTCTTCCTCTTTTCATTAATCTATTAATATTGTGAGCGATTTCAGAAATAAAAATCGTCCGCTTTAATGCTAAAAACTAAATTCGCCCATATCGGTCGACAAATTCATTTGTGAGCAAAATAAAAATAATAGGCAATCCGATATGAGCGGATAATTAATTTGAGCACTGCTATTATTTATTTTAAATTTTTCAGCTTTTCCCAGCGAGGATCAACTTTTTCTTCGTGGCAGTGGCATTTTTTTTGGTTCAGATTTACGCCGCAATGTGAACACAATCCTAAACAATCCTCTTGGCAAATTTTTTTCATGGGTATTGCTAAAAGCAAATTTTCGACCACGTCACCAGCTAAATTTATTGTGGTCGCTTTCTTCGGCAACAAGCGTATGTTATCGTCATCATTATTGTTATCTTCAGCATCTCCCAAAAAGCAGAGTTGCAGCGTGCTTGTGAGTGGCTGATCAAAAAATTCCAGACAGCGATCGCACACAAAACGAGCCCTGGCAAAAATTTTTCCTTTGATAAAATACTTATCGCTCAACTTTTGTATGACAACATCGGTAATTATTTTATCAGGAAAAATCAACCACTCTTCTGAAGTTTCAGCAAAGCCTAAAGCGGCGGCTGTGGTCTCAAAATGAACTTCATTCAGGCCTTCACGTAATGTGGCGAGTTTTATTTCCATGGCCATGGCTTGGGCGCTAATTTTAAAATTGCGGTGAATTTAATAATTATTTTATAAATTGTCAAGTTAAAAAATGGAATTTCAAGAACACCTCGGGTAATAGCCTTGCTGGCAGCAATTCTTCAGAGCAAAAATTTTTTTACACAGAACTGCTTTTTCACTGACACAAGCGATTAACGGTTTTTATGGTGAGACATATTTTAATAAGCAACTAATAAGACAATCATCATGGCTAAAAATTTATTGATGACTTGCCAAAGGTAATTATTTTTGACACACTCGGCAAAAATAGCTACTCCTGCCTTTTTGTTTGATTCTGATTATTGGTGAGCCACACTTAACGCATGGCTCGTTTTCGCGATCGTAAACCCGGATCATATCTTGAAAGCCACCTTCCATATTGTTCAGACTGCGAAAATTCTGTTTGCCATGACCCAGTGATGTGCCCATTTTATCGATTGCTAATTGCAAAACCTGTGGAATATTTTGATAAAGTTGACCAACCTCTTTTTCGGTAAGGGTGTTCGCTCGGCGTTCCGGATGAATGTCTGATAGGAATAAAATTTCATTGGCATAAATATTTCCCACCCCAGCTATTTTTGTTTGATCAAGCAAAAATGATTTGATATCCAATTTTGATGTGGAAGTGATTTTTTTTAATTCAGCCACATTCCAGTTTTCACTCAACGGTTCAATTCCTAATTTTTTTTGCCAGGTATTTTTTTGTGCACCTTCAAATAACTCCAAAGCTCCCAGTGCCCTCGTATCGTTGAATGATAGACAAGCACCAGAAGCAAAGGAGAAAATTGTGCGAGCATAGTCGTCCATCACTGAATTTTTTTCAGACCAAATTAATTTTCCAGTCATGCGCAAGTGAATGACAAGCTGACTGGAATCATCAAAATTAAAAATGATGAATTTGGCTCGACGATTAACGCTCATTATTTTTTTGTTTTTTAATTTGCGTCGGACTCGGTTGGCAGTAGTTGCTTTCCATTGGCTCGGTCTTAAGATTTTTACTTTCCAAATGATTTGGCCGATTAGCTTATTTCTCAACTGTCTGACGATGGTTTCGACTTCGGGCAATTCAGGCATTTGTGGTCCTCTGGGACAGAAATAATTGTGAAAATGTTCTGATTTTGATCTGTCAATTTTGTCTCTTGTAAAAGGTCAAGATTAAATTTAAGAAATCTGGACAAAAGACTGGACGTGGATTTTCTAAATTTTTTCTGCAGCTTTCGTGATCAGCCAAGCAAAATTATTTCTTAACCTTAATGTCAACCTTTACTTTTCTTTTTCACAAAAGACTTGATTTACGAAAAGCAATTTATTAAATTA
>CAZNDR010000587.1:0-2920 GCA_964571835.1 uncultured Cytophagia bacterium
AATCCCTTCATCAATCGTCAATCAACAATCTTCAATCGACAATCCAAAGGTCATCAATCATCAATCGATAATCTGCCTTCTAGCTTTATTTCTTCCCTCCTGCCAGCCGCTAATCGCTTATCACCTTTCGTTATCCGCCAAATGGCAATCGCCATAAGCCAAAAGCGAGCCGCACTTCGCTATATTCATCATTCATCAATCGCCAATCAACAATCCAAAGGTTCACCATTCCGCATTCCGAAACCCGAATTCTAAATTCATCAATCATCAATCGTCATTCATCAATCGCTTATCGCTTATCGCCTTTCGCTATTCGCCAAATGCCAATCGCCAAAAGCCAAAAGCGAGTCACCAGTCGCTAATCGCTATTCGCTAATCCGCACATAATTTTTTCTCTCTTCATTTATGAAAATCCGTATGAGCTTTTGCACCTAAGCTGCTTCTTTATATTTTAAAAATCCATAAGTTATTCCGTCTCTTTCTGCTACTTCTACTATCTTCTCCAAATTCTGCACCACTTGAAAATCAATAAACGTTTCCCCACATTGTTTGCACAATCTAGCTGGGACATCACTAACTACTAGCAAATGATCATCTCCAATTTCATATGGAAGATTCGTTTTGCCATTTTCTACTTCTGCTTTACATAAAGGGCATTTCATTTTACTTTCCTCTTTTCAAATCCATCTTCCCATTCATCTAGTTCAGGCTGATAAACCGTTATAATCCATAACATCGATTCTTCTATGTCTATGGCAATAACTGCATGTATGGGTCTCTGTTTTATTGTATAGCCTAACACCAAATGGCTGGGCAGTGGTCTATCTTCTGGGTAATTCTCAATTATTTTGCCATTAATCAAGGCAAATTAAACTTCATCGGCAAAAATTTTTCTTTGATGCATTCTTAATACTGCATGTTTTTTAAAGGCAATTCTATTATTACTCGCTAAGTCCCTGATTTCCTTATAACTCACCTGGCACCTTAAATTTTCTCATATCTTAGCCAAATGCTATCAATGATTCCGACCATTCTGTACTTTAAGACAAATCTCACCGTCTTTCATGGGAAGTGTGATAAGCATCGCGTTATCAAAAATTATTTTATCTGGCATCTTTATAAATAGTATTTCGTGATAAATTGGTATAAATTTGTCCCACTCGATGTCGTGGAATCAAATCTAGTTTGTTTATTTCATGTATTATTTTTTCTTCCTTTAGTATAATAATTTCCACGTCTCCGGGGGGCATATCGGGGACACTTAAGGTTATTTTTCTGTTTTTCTTAATTTTTGCCTTTATTTTTGATGCTAATATGATAAATCCCTTCAATTTTAAGGTACAACAATTCCAGCCAAGCAACATCAATCGTCATTCATCGTTCAACGTTCACCAGCTTGTCCTCTTGGTAGAGTGATCATCTTTTATTTTAAAAAGCTGTCCCTATCAGGGTTCAGATGACAGATTTTATCATATTCTTATCTTAATATGTCAAATGTTAGAATTCGGATTTTATCTTCTATCCTCTGTTTTCTGTCATCTGTCTTCTGCTCTCTGTCTCCACTCTGCCATCGTCAATAATCAATCTACACTGCAAATGTTCATCACTAGTGAATCAAAAATCATCATTTATCGCTCAATGTTCATAAGCCTGTCCTGAGTTTGGCAAAAATATACTGTTTTATAAAGCTTACACTTTTTCATCATCTTCCCCCGCTAGCTTAAGTACTGCTGCCCGTGTAGGCGGAGCCAATCTGAATCTTAAGTCCCCCAGTTGATCCAACAAAGGTCGAATTGCTGGCACATGCCCAGCGCGTTTGGCATCAATCAGCAGACCTAACGTGCCAGTCAGATGAAGGTTCAGAATTTCAGCTACCCTGCGTGCCAAAGCATCATCAAACACTACCACCGAGTCATGTGACTCTAATGCCAGCATCAACACTTCTGTCTCGCCTGGTCCCAAATAGGTTATCAATGGCAATGCAACTTCACCTATTGGGCGGCGGATAATTATCCACTATCATTCTGTCACCTCAGGCAGACTTATACCATGCACCCTGCCCTCCTTGAGTTCATCGACGACAGCTGGGGGAACAATCACACATTCAGCGAGTGCAGGGAAAATATGCAACAGTTCCAACTGGTACAAGTACTGAATGGGCGAAGTGTCGCAAATGATTTCAGCCAAGCCGCGTCTCCCGCTGCAGCTCCTCCTCTGTCAGGCGGAAAGTATCTATACTATAATCTGCCAAGCGGGATAAAAATACCACTCGAGGTACTCCTGCCAGGCGAGCTGCTGCTCCTGATGAGAACCAGCCTAACTTAAAGAGCTTAACAGCCGCCGCCATGCGCAAGGCTTTGCCTGCTTCTTCCGCAGGTACTTTTAGCGCCAATAGTGTCTCTTCTGGTATATCAAAGACGATCTGTCTTTTCATCTACTTTCTCCTAAATCTTTTTGTTTTTCGGCTAAATTTGTGATACGTTGATATAATGCATCTGAACGAGTAAATCAAACAAAAATTAAAGCTTAATGTTTTTCGATAATAATCAATAAAATGCCTGCGATATATGTCATCTTTTCTTGGATCACTATAAACCTTCTTGCATGCTACCTACCCCTATTTTCGATAATTGAATCAGAGTTTAGGAGATAGGGTAAGACGGAAAAGTCTGAAACGATAGTATTACAAATTAAATCTTTGTTTTTTATGCAACAAAATCCCATGAATCCAATCCCAGATTTCACATAAATCTCAAATGTCAAAATCCAAAATTCCCAACGGCAAAAACAAATTGCCAGCTTTTGTTGGTTTTAGTATAGACATAGTTTATGATTTTGTATTTGAAATTTGGAATTTATTTGGAATTTGATCATTTTGAAATTTGGGATTTGCGACTTTGCCGCGCTATAATATTTCAAG
>CAZNDR010000588.1:0-2915 GCA_964571835.1 uncultured Cytophagia bacterium
ACCTTACGAATATTAAAATTGAATTTACAAAGAAACCTGGATTCTGCAAACAAAAAAAATTAGCCTTAAAAAAAACAAAACTTTGCTATCTCACCTTATCATCTATCACACTCCCCTCCAACCATATTGACGCTGCCAAAAATGGGGATAATATCTGCCAGTTGATGACCGATGATTATTTTATCCAACGCTCCCATGATCAGAAAACTTGGTGCCCGGACATGAAGTCGGTAAGCCGTGCCGCTACCGTCGGAGACCACATAAAATCCTAACTCACCATTGGCACCTTCAACGCAGTGATAGACATTTCCTCTGGGCGGTTTGGGTCCGTCAATGATAATTTTAAAATGATTGATCAAGCCTTCAATCGATGTATAAGTTTCTGCTTTGTCCGGAAGGTGTGCCAGATAATTATCAGCCATTACAGCACCTTCAGGCATTTTTTCAATGCATTGGAGGCAGATTTTAATCGATTCTTCAATTTCCCGCATGCGTACATACCAGCGATCATAATTATCACCATATTTGCCCAGCGGCACTTCCCATTCCACTTCCGCATATTTTAAATAGGGCATGGCTTTTCGCACATCGTAATTCACCCCGGTGGATCTCAAAAACGGCCCGGTGATTCCTGCATTGATGGCATCTTCTCGGCTGATCTCGCCGATACCCTGAGTTCGATCGAGAAAAATCCTATTTTTATCCATCAGACCATGAATGTCTTTGAGTAGAGGAATATTGCTAAGCAAAATCTCTTTCGCTCGCTGCAACCAGCCATCGGGGATATCTTTGGCTAAACCACCGATGCGAGAAAAACTGTAGGTCTGGCGAGCGCCGGTAGCCCAATTGAAATGTTCCCAAATAAAATCGCGGGCTTGCATGAAATAAAGGAACGGCGTCATGGCGCCGATCTCACTGCAGATCGCTGCCTGACAGGTGTAGTGATCAGTGATTCGAGATAGTTCAGAAAATAGCGTCCGCAACCAGGCGCAGCGTTCAGTGATTTCAATGCCAAATAGCTTCTCGATGGTCGCCGCATAACCGAAATTATTGATAAAGGCGGATACGTAATTCAAACGATCGGTGTAAGGAAGCGAAGAATTGTAATTATGATGCTCACACATCTTCTCCATGCCGCGGTGCAGAAATCCCGGCTCGACATCAATATTGACAATAGTCTCGCCCACCAAATCCGCTATCATTTTAATCGTGCCATGCATGGCTGGATGGGAGGGACCGAGATTAATTTTGGTTGGTTTGTCGCCTGGGCTTAAAATGGGAAGTTCAAGAATTTCTTTACGTTTTAATACTTCTTCAACTTTATATTTTGCCGGGAGGTCAATCTCTGCCATGATCATGCTCCGGATTTCGTAATGTTAATCTAGGTTGTTCGCCCAAAGTTGGATAATCTTTTCTCAATGGAAAACCTTCAAATTCCGGGTACAACAATACTCGTCTCAAATCGGGATGCCCGGTAAATTTAATGCCAAACATATCCCAAATCTCCCGTTCTAAATAATGCGCCGCTTGCCACCATTGGTAGCTGCTGATAACTTGCGGGTGTTCACCGCCACAGCTGGTGATGAGACGAATCCTTTTATTGGTGCTCACAGAATAAAAATGGTAAACGATGTCAAATCGATTTTCCGAATAAAGGTCTTCTTCTCTGCCAGTTAAGTTTGGTTTTTCGGCAAAGTCGCTGGAGAGGTAATCGACCGCCGTCATATCCAACAGCATCTCCATGGGATATTTTTTATGATTTTTAATAAAAGCAAATATTTTTGATAGCTCAGCGGCAGGAATTCGAATATTCGGTTGCAAGCATTGCTCTGAATATTCAGCTTGGGGAAACCTGTCAAAAAAATCTGTTAATTCATCTTTTAGTAGCCAGTATTTTTCCATCGAAATTACCTGTTTAAAAATATTGTTTGGCGCGGCGAATTTTTTCTTGCAGCGCCATGATGCCATCAAGTATCATTTCTGGTCGCGGTGGACAACCAGGAATGTACACATCCACCGGAATGATTCGATCACAACCTTGCACAGTAGCATAATTTCGGTAAAAGCCGCCGCTCACAGCACAAGCGCCGACTGCAACAACATATTTGGGATCAGCCATCTGCTCCCAGACGCGCCGCAAGACTGGCGCATTTTTGTGGGTAATGGTGCCGACAACCATAAGCATATCCGACTGTCGAGGTGAATACCGCGGCATGGCTGCGCCGAATCGGTCCGTATCATAATGAGATGCGCTCACTGACATAAATTCCATCGCGCAGCAGGCAGTGCCAAAAACATATTGCCATAATGAATAACTTCGCGCCCAGCCAATGAATTTATCAATCTTTGTGGTAACTATATTTGCCGGAATTTCATCTTTTGACATGGAAAGTTTACCTCCAATCCAGTGCTTTTCTTCTCAAGGCATAAATAAAGGCAACTATCAAAAAGAAGAGAAAAATAAAAATTTCAATGGCAGCTACTTTCCCAAGCGACCGACCCACTATCGCCCAAGGATACAATAAAATGCCTTCCAGATCGAACAGCACAAACAATAAGGCAATTAAATAAAAACGAATACTAATACGCCGGTTATTCTCTTGCAGCAGATCCGAGCCACACTCAAACGGCGTTAATTTTGAAGGATAATCTTTTCTCTGTTTTTCTTTAGGCCCCAGCAGGGCATTTAGCAATAAAATAATTCCGGCAGTAACAGCCGCGATAATAAAAAAGAGCAGAATTGGTAAATATTGTTCACTCATCGGATGTATTTCCTTTAAAAGGCAATCTCGACAAAGCAAAAATGGATAGATGATGAAGTAAAAATGATGGTCTAAAAATTTGGCTCCACAGAAAACTGGAGTTCATAGCTGGATCCTTTTCAGTTTGCGCATTATCAATAGCATGACCAGTTT
>CAZNDR010000589.1:0-2914 GCA_964571835.1 uncultured Cytophagia bacterium
TTGATGCCAGCTTCCAAAAGATGAAACCCTTGACCCGGTGCAACAAGGATTATTTCGGAGGTCAATACCTTTATTTGCATTGTGGCTGACATGACTCCTTCCCTGCGGCTTCGCATGATCCGTTACCCTTTCACACGCTCAGATCTGTCCCGACCTGAGGGCTAGTCTTTGATCGTGCTGGATTGTCCAACTGGCCTATATTAGCTTTGCTTGGCACACACATAATTCCCCTGGTTTATTGGCAAAAAAATGGCAAAAGTGGTACCGATGCCTAATTGGCTGGTAACGCTGATTTTCCCATTGTGCCTTTGAATTATGGCTTTAGATATCGACAGTCCCAAACCGGTACCTTTGCTGGGCTTTTTAGTGGTGAAGAACGGTTCAAATATTTTAAAAAGGGATTCATCAGATATGCCTTCTCCATTGTCGGCAATTTTAGTTTCAATTCCGGAAATTGGTTTTCCTTGCTGATGCACCATGTCGATTTCGATTTCCCCTTTTTTCCCTATAGCATCAATAGCGTTATTTAATAAATTAATAAAAACTTGTTCAATTTGGCTGCCATCCACTGAAATTTTGGGCAAGTGAGCGGGAAAATTTTTTTTAAGGGTGATATGATTCGCTCTAAAACGATGTCCAAGCAGATATATGCATTCATCCATAAGCAGTGCCAGATCATATGGTTTTGGTTGAAAAGGCAACAGTTGGGAATAGTTTAAGAGGCGGCGGGTATAGTTGCTGATGCGCTGTATTTGGTCTTTGATTATCTGTAATTCTTCGGAATAAGCATTAGCATTATCTGGAAATTTTAGTTGTAAAGCGTGAGTCTGAGCGAGAATAATGCTGATAGGCGTATTGATTTCATGGGCGACCGTATCGATTAATTCGCCAATTGAAGCCAATTTTGAGGCATGGCAAATTTGTTGATGCAGCAGATCCTTTTGTTCGGTAAGATGACGCTCTTCCTCGGCTCGAATCCGCTTAGCATTAAAAAAATATAGCAAGTAACCGACGACAATGATTGTCGCCACGATAATCAAAATAATGAAGAAAAAAAGTTTAAACCTGTTCTGCAAAATAAAAATAACATCAGAGAGGTTAGATGAAATGACCAATATCCACCGTTCATCCATAAATTGAATAGGCACGTGAGAAATTATTTTAGTTGGTTCCTCGCCGACGGTCAACTCCCCATAAGCCGCTTCAGAAGCGATCATTTGATTTTGAACCTCAAACGAGAGATGACAGGACTGACAGTCGGGAGAAACCTTCAAAATATCCCGCAGCACCATTTCGGGATGCTCAGGATGAAATAAAAGTCGGCCTCGATTATCCATGATCCAGGCAGCGACCGAACTGCTCAAGTTTATCGGGTTAAGGTATTTTTGTATTAACCAATTGAAGCTCACTACCTCGCCGATAAAGCCGACAAGTTCTGGTTCAATTTTTGGATGATTGGAATGTTTGACTAAAGGAACAAGGATCAGAAAATAAAAGTCGCTTTGACCGCCGTTAGTTACCTCAGGCAAAACTGCCGAATACCAGGCTGTTCCCCAATTGGAAGTATCGGAAGCCCATGGAATCTGTTGGCGAAGCAACGGTCTGACTCCAGTTGGAATGGTGTTTGCGGCAGAGTAAATTATTTCCGTCTCAAGATTGGCAACAAAAATAGTTTTCACGCCATAGTTTTTCGCATATCCATACAAATCAAGGAGCGGCTCGTGGAGCAAGTCCCGTTCAAATTTCTGGATGCGACGGAAGGCAGCAAGCAGTTGGAGATCATTTGCTAAATTTTCCAGATAATATTTTATGCCAGCCGCGGTTGCGTCAGCCATATCTTTCTGCAATAATTGATGGTTTCTTTTTGTCTCATCAAGGGCAAATTGGTAAATTTTAAAAGCGGCAAAGATAATGAGCAGCAAAAAGAAAAGCGTACCGCAGATGATGAATAATGTGTGTGTCTGGCTTTTGGACATTACGCTGGTGATGGCTTTAATGTATAGGTTCTGCAGTAACCACAATAAGTCAAATGAAATTTTTGATAAAATAAAGAATAAAATTGGAATAGTCAAGGCATTTTTAGTATTTGATTTTGTAGCCAAGCTTTAGAATGGCAGCTTCGGTCGATTTGGCACATGGTGCGGTTTGGCAATAGGTCTGCATTTCATCGTCCAAAGCTCAGATTAATAAATTGACACCCAAATTTCTAAAATAAAGTTATTCTGCAGTTATGAAGTCACTGAAAAATTGTGGAGTGCAGTGACTGCGTCACTGCATGAATTGACTCAGTCAATTCACTCCATAACTATTTGAAATTAAGCGACAAGCGTGAGCGAATCCAAAGCGGTTTTAGAAATTTAGGTGACACATAATTTGAGCGATTCTAAATTATGTCAATAAAATTAGTACCAAAAAGTGCATGACATTGACTACGTTTGAACGGGTGGTTTCGCCCCAACCACGCTGGTGGTTCAAATAGATAATTTGCTTTGCTGACAAATCGTGTTCGCCACCAGCTTGAATCAACTTTGCATTTAGTCGCACATCTTGACCCAAATTGGTGTAAATAAAGCTGTCAGTTTGGGCGAATTCCCATTTCTATTGGCCATTATTTTCTGTTTCCAGCACGGTAATAATACAGCGCCGAAACGCAAACCATAATTTCAGGCAGTTACCGAATTCAACATAACACCAAACTTGATGATTGTTTTTTTTAGCGCTTAACTTACTGAGCAGACAACTACTGGACATACTGCCTTAAATCATCATATTGTTTGCCAGCACAGCTATAATTTATTTTCAGTTGTTGTTCAACAATGAGTGAAATGATCATCGTCCCTTTGATTCATTTGACATGACACCTAAAATTCTAAATTGAAACAGAATTTCACTAATAAATTTTTATGAAATAGTC
>CAZNDR010000590.1:0-2906 GCA_964571835.1 uncultured Cytophagia bacterium
AATCCTTCACCTTTAAACGAATATGGTAAGTATAAGATAATGGCAGAAAAAGAGCCCCATGTCGGCTAATTAAGGAAGTTGTTTGATGCAGAATTTATTGACATTTGATTTGGAAGATTGGTATCATGGCAATTTTGTATATGATGATTCAATTTCGATAAAAAAGACAGATCGGATTGTTGAGCCGACTGAAAAAATACTTCGTCTATTGAAAAGCACCAACAACAAAGCGACTTTTTTTGTCCTAGGGTGCGCTGCTGCAAAGTTTCCCCACCTCATAAGAAAAATATATGATGAGGGACACGAGATAGCTTCTCACGGATTTAATCATAATTTGGTTTACAAATTATCAGGGCCAAGTTTTGCGGCGGATGTAAAAAGATCAATTGAAATTTTAGAGAAGATCATTAAAAGTAAAATAATTGGCTATCGGGCGCCCTATTGGTCACTGAACAGAGACATGGAGTGGGCGTTTGAAATTTTGCATGAAAATGGAATTTTATATGACTCTAGTATTTATCCCTTTAAGACATATTTATATGGTGATAGCCAAGCGCCCCGATTTCGACATGAGATCAGATTGGGCAGCAGCTCGGTGATAGAATTGCCTCCGTCGACGTTAAGTTTTTTCAAGCAGCGATTACCTTTTAGTGGTGGATTTTATTTTAGGTTGTTGCCTTATAAATTCACTAGATGGAGCATATCCAAAATTAATAAAAAGGAAAAAGAGCCGGTTGTTTTTTATCTCCATCCTTATGAAATGGATATTAACAAACCGAGAAGCTCAAAAGGTTTTAGAAATAATTTTATTCTGGAGGCAAATGTCCATAAAGCTGAAGACAAGCTAAAAAGATTGTTGCGCGATTTTCAATTTGTATCTATTAGAACATATCTCGCTAATACAGTTAATTGAGCAAAAAAGTAATCAGCATATGGAAGACGATTTTGCTATCTGTGAAAGACGCTCAGATAAGACATATTGGCTGAAAGGATTTCAGCAGGCAAAAGGTTATATCAAGATGATATGGAAGGGGGGAACTTTATAATTTCTCAGCCTGACCTCTATTTTTGATTATCAGATTTAAAGGAAGAAAGCGAAGCTGGCTCTCTGGTTAGGAGATAATTTTGTTTATGGCCAAATTTATGCCTCATTTTAAGAAAGTGTTCTGAATTTATACAAATTTTTTTACCAACATAAAACAGAGCTTGAGATAAATATTGGTTTTTAATTTCTAAAAATACAGTAAATTAAAATTAGGCACGAAAAGTATTTCTAGATTTGGCATGCGGATTGCAAATTCAATGTTTATTCAAGTAGATATCTAACTGACCTATCAAAAAAAATAATAAATTGTGAACCATGGTATAAAACAGATCACAGGGCAAAACAATAACCAGAGCCAACCAATTTATCTTTTTGATATTCCACCTTTCCTCCTTTGAAGGAGGAAAATATCGAAAATTTCTTTTTTGAGGGCAGGCGCTCGAAAAACAGTGACGGAGATGGAGGTCTTGCTTCTGTGGTGCCCGGTGATGTGTTGCTTTTGTGCTTAAGAAAAGTAATCAACTTTACGATCGCTTAATGGCGCTAACGCTATCCTTTCTACCATCAACTTTGATTTATGCTTACATGCAAGGAGGATTATTAAATGAGAAGTCGTGTCAACTTTAGGACATGGGGGATTATTTTTGTATTAATAGTATTTCAGGCAAGTACTTCTTTTGCTCAGTATAGAATCATGCCGCTTGGCGATGGAATAACCGAGGGTGCCTCCAGCGGCAGCCCTATCGGCGGTTATCGAGATGATTTGGCGACCTTATTGACAGAAGAAGGCATTCCTTATAATTTCGTGGGCACGTTATCGGCCGGGACCGGGTTTGATGCCAATCATGAGGGCCATAATGGTTTTCGAGCTGACCAAGTCGATGCCAGTATACAGACCTGGATCAATCAATTAGGCAGTAGTTTTCCTCGCATTTTTTTGCTGCATATTGGGACAGTGGATATTAGTGCCGGACAAGGCAATTCCGAGACGATTACTGAAATTGGAAGCATCATTGATAAAATTCACTCCCACGATGCTACTCATAGAATCATGCTCAGCAGTTTGATCCCCAGGAAAGATACGAAGAATGGCCAAACTTCTCAATTGAATAGTCAAATTCTTAATTTGTACGAAGAAAAAAGAGTTGCCGGATACAGTATCTACTATGTTGGCATGAATGAAGTGTTTACTGCTAATGCTAATTGGGCTACCGATTATATGCAGACAGATGTTCTTCCTAATAATGATGGCTATCATCTTATGGCTGAGGTATTTTTTAAATCTATCGCCAATATGACGAGTCAAGAACTACCTCGGGTTACCGATAATTTCAATCGGACTAATTTAGGCCCTACGTGGGTAGCTGATCCCGAGTTTGAAATAGTTAACGATGAATTGGACAACACAGCGACCATTGATGACTGGGCTTATTTGGCTGTTTATGCGGCGCAGGCCAATCCGTCTAAAATTAGCATAAAATGGGGCAGTGGCGTCAATGCGGCGGGTGTCAATGAAGGCGCCATCGCTATGATGCTCGATGCAAAATCTTCCACTGCCAATGGCTATATGCTCATACGTGCTTCTGATGGTCTGCGGCTTTATGAAGTCAAGGACGGCGCGCCAAGCGGAAAAATTGGCAATACTATTCCCAGCAATTTTGGTACTCCGGTAGCTGGCGATGTCTTTGAAATTGAGATCAGCAGCGACGCTGCCGGGCATCATTTTGATGTTTATTTAAATGGAAATTTTGATAACACATTGGCTGATCCAACTAAACGCCAGGGTAACGGTGCAACGCTGTATGCCGGCGTTATGCTTAAAGGTAATCTCAACAATAATGTTGACTATTTTGATTTACAA
>CAZNDR010000591.1:0-2906 GCA_964571835.1 uncultured Cytophagia bacterium
ACGATAGGTTTATTAAATACTTCTTTAAAGTTAAGACCTCGAACTCTGGCGACTGAAGCGACATCCAGCAAATCATTCAGCGCTACCATGGTTGCTTTGATCACGTTATGCGGATTGGCTGATCCCATCGACTTGGTTAAAACATTCTGGACGCCAACAGCTTCCATGATGGCACGAATAGCTCCACCTGCGATGATGCCCGTGCCGGGAGAAGCCGGCTTAAGAAAAACATGAGCTGCGCCATATTTTGCTTTTATTTGATGAGGCAGCGTTCCCTTGACCAATGGTATTCGTACTAATGATTTTTTTGCATTATCTGCGCCTTTAGTAATCGCATCAGTAACTTCGTTCGCTTTGCCCAGACCAACGCCGACGTGACCTTTGCCGTCTCCTACCACAACAATAGCATTAAAACTGAAGCGGCGACCACCTTTAACAACTTTTGCTACTCGGTTTATATGAACCACTTTTTCTTTTAAGTCTAACTCATTTGGATTAATTCGCTCGACCTTTTTCACCAGTGTCTCTCCACAATTTATGTTAAAATTTTAAACCGCCTTCTCTGGCCCCATCAGCTACCGCTTTGATTCGTCCATGATATAAATAGCCATTGCGATCAAACACGACACTTTCAAAATTCTTTTCTTTTGCTACCTCAGCTATTTTTTTGCCGACAATTTTTGCTCTTTCGGTTTTGGTTTTGGCTTTGCTCAAGTCGGCCTGCAGGTCTTTTGTCAAGCTGGAAGCCCCAGTGATAGTCTTCTGATTTGTGTCGTCGACCAATTGCGCATAAATATGCTTTAAACTTTTAAAGACAACCAGACGTGGTTTTTGCGGTGTTCCCATCACTCTTTTTTTAATATGTTTTTTCGTTCGCAATCTGGCTGACTTCTTTTTGCTTTTTGACATGCCCATAGAGCGCACTATCCTTTATCGTTTTAATTGTTTCAAAAAAATTATTATGCCGCAGTCTTTCCTGCCTTGCGTCTGACTTGTTCGCCCACGTACCTAATACCTTTACCTTTGTACGGTTCGGGAGGTCGAAAAGAACGGATTTTTGCCGCCACTTGACCGACAAGTTGCTTGTCATGCCCGTGCACTTCAATCGCTACATTGGTTGGCGTAGCAAGTTTTATCCCTTTTGGCGCCTTAAAAAGAATAGGGTGCGAATAACCCAGACTGAGCACTAAAGAATTGCCTTTTATTTCAGCGCGGTAACCAACGCCCACAATTTCTAATTTTTTGGTAAATCCTTTTGTCAGCCCTTCAACCATATTATAAATCAACGTTCGATAAAGCCCATGCAAGGATCTTTGATATTTATTATCATTGGTTTTCGTTAATAGAATCTCTTTCTTTTCGCTATCAAATTTCATAACTATTGAAGGATCTATTTTCTGTATCAGTACTTCATTTCCCTTGATTGCTTTGATCACGTTCGAATCGATACTGATCTCAACACCAGCAGGTACTTTAATCGGTTGTTTGCCAACTCGAGACAATTTTATACTCCTTAATTTTTTCTTACCAGATATAACACAAAACTTCACCGCCGACACCGTGCTGTCGCGCTTCGCGATCGGTGATAACGCCTTTGGAAGTGGACAGTATGGCTATTCCCAGATTATCCAACACACGCGGAATTTCTGTGGCTTTGACATACTGTCGCAAGCCTGGCTTACTGACTCGTTTTAAGGTATTGATCACGCTCTGATCATCCTCAGTGTACTTTAAATATATTCTTATTAAGCCCTGTTTACCGTCATCGATTTTGATATAATTGTTTATATACCGATAATCCAACAGCAATTTAGATATCTCTTCTTTTAATTTAGAAAATGGAATATCCACTTTTGTCTGCCTTGCTTTGATGGCATTTCTTATCCTGGTCAGATAATCGGCAATGGGATCTGTCATTGACATTTAATTTTCTCCATTTAATGCTGTTAACCTATTTCACCAGCTTGATTTGACAACACCAGGAATCTGGCCTTGTAATGCTAATTCTCTAAAGCAAATACGGCAGAGTCCAAATTTTCGATAATAGCTTCTCGGGCGTCCACAGCGCGAACATCGATTATATTTCCGCACCTTATATTTTGGTTCCCTGCCGGCTTTTATAATTAATGATCTTTTTGCCAAACCAGTTATCTCCTTAATTTTATCCTCAAAAAGTGAATTGAGCGCTTAGGCTTCTTCTGCTGATCGTTTCGCGAAGGGCATGCCAAATCCTTTTAATAATTCCAGACATTCCTCATCAGTTTTTGCCGAAGTTACAATCGTAATATTCAAGCCTCTGATCTTTTCAATTTTATCATAATCAATTTCCGGAAAAACGATCTGTTCTTTGAGTCCCATATTAAAATTGCCTCTGCCATCTAAAGACCGATCTGGAAGTCCGCGAAAATCGCGCACGCGCGGAATTGCAATATTGATCAATCTTTCCAAAAATTCGTACATGCGCCAACCACGCAAGGTTACATAACAGCCAATAGGCATGCCAGCGCGCAGTTTGAAATTGGAAATAGCTTTTTTGGCTCTCGAGATAGCCGGGCGCTGCCCAGTGATTACGGTGAGCTCTTCCACTGCCAAATCGAGCAACTTGTTATTTTCAATAGCCTCGCCAATACCCATATTCAAGACAATTTTTTCTAATCGGGGAATCTGCATCATATTTTTATATTTAAATTTTTTTTGCAAATCCGCTTTAATTTCTTCACGATATTTTTTCAGTAAAGTGGGAAAATAATTCATTTCTTTGCCTGCTCAAAATTTCCGTTTAGTTATGCTGATTGCTTAGGGACTATCATTTCACCGCATTGTTTGCAATAACGCACTCGAGATATTTTGTTTGTCGATTCATCGCTAAGGACTTTCATGCCAGTTTTGGCTACTTTGCTACATTT
>CAZNDR010000592.1:0-2895 GCA_964571835.1 uncultured Cytophagia bacterium
CAATTTTCCCAATATTCTTTGATGCTTGGTAGAAGGCGCAGGCGTCATAAACAGTTCTCCTTCGATGATTTCTTTTCTGATTCTGTCATTATCAGGGAAGGTTTTATAATCTTCGTAGGTCAATCGATCAAGCTTTTTTGCTAAAAGAGAGGCTGGATTATAAGAAATTGTCATGGGAGTCATCCTGATATTGTTCGCTGCATGTTATTATAGCAAAATATAGGAAGAGTGTCAAGCAAAAATTATTGCACTTGAAAATTCGGACTGCAAAATATTTGCCGAGTATTATTGGGAATCAACTGCTGTAGAATTCTTTAGCATTAAAATCAAGTTTTCCTAAAATTTAAAAGTTTAGCAATGCTGAGATTTAATAAATCGCAAACTTGACCAACCGCCCATCCAAACCACCATTGCGCAATGGCTTTCGCCAGCTTGGTTTAAGACCAATTTTGGGAATTAAATTTCTATCGCCAAAATAGATGTAAGCCGTTGAGCCTTGACATTTATGTTTTAGAAAATCGCCCAATAATTTGTACAAATGGCTTATTTCTTTTTTTTTTCCGGAGCGAATGCCGTACGGTGGATTGCAGACAATGAGGCTATTTTCCAACTTTTCAATTTCCTGAAAAGCTAATTTCTTGAGCCTGACCTGTTGACCAAAAGGCAAGTTATTCAAGTTCTGCCTCGCTGCCTTGATTGCCTCACGGGAAATATCGCTGCCAGCAATTAGATCGGCCGTCACTTCTCGTTTCTGCTTATCTGCTTCAGCTTTAATTTGAAACCAGCTTTTTTTATCAAAATCAGGAAGAAATTCAAAACCAAATTTCTGGCGCAGAAAACCTGCTGGCAGCCGGCAATAAAGCATCAGTGCTTCACATAACAGTGTGCCTGAGCCGCAAAATGGATCGTAAAGTGGCTGACTGCCCTCCCATTCACTCAACCTGACAATCGCTGCAGCCAGCGTTTCCTGCATGGGCGCCTCCACCGATTGAGTGCGATAGCTGCGGCGATGCAGCGATCCGCCCGAGGTATCCCAACTGATGATGGTAAAATCGTTTTCAATAAACAGATTAATCCACACATCAGGATTGACTTTTTCGATAGAAGGTCTTTTTCCTGTTTTTTCTCGGAACTGGTCAACGATCGCATCCTTGAGCACCTGCGCCGCATATAGAGAATGCTTGATCTTGCTGTTGGAGACCGAGGCAAAAATGGCAAATGATTGGTCGACGGAAAATAATTCGGGCCAATTTATCTCCTGAGCTTTTTTGTAAAGGTAGCGGGTTTGATGGCAGGTGAATTTCAAAAGCGGCGCGACAATTCTGCTTATCAAGCGCGAAGAATAGTTAATCCGGTAGAGTGTTTTTTGGTCGGCTTTAAAATAGATGCCACGAAATGAAATGGTAATATTGCTGGCGCCTAACTCAGCTAATTCGCTGGCGCCAAGCTCTTCCATGCCTGAAGATATTTGAGCAAAATAACGATTGGTGTTTTGATATTCGTACAAAATAAAATCCTAACTAATCGGGCATGCCGAAAAAATAAATCAACATATCATCCACTAAGCCGCGCCAGTTGCCCCAGGAATGGCCTTCATTCACTTCGATATATTTTACCTGATATCCTTTTTCATCAAATATTTTTTTCATTTTTCGAGCTGACTCTTCCGTGTCAAAGATAACACCAGTGCTTATAAATATTTTGAGAGGCAATTTGGGCAATGCTTGGTAACTGGCAAAAATCGCTTCTTTGTACTGAAACGCCGGTGAATTGATGGCGATTAACTGAAAAACATCGGAGCGGGAAACGCCAAAATAAGCCGAATTAATTCCGCCTAAAGAGGTTCCCAAAATTGCTCTGTTTGCTGGACAAGGATCGCTGTGGTAATTGTCGTCAATTTGCGGCACCAGTTCATCAGCAACAAATTTAAGAAAATTTTCATTCATCGTGTATTCGTTGGCTCGCCGATTTTCATTCGGATTGTGAGGATTGCGGGGATCAATAAAAACCGCCATAATCGGTTCGATTTTTTTCTCGGATATCAAATTGTCCAGCACTGCCATCATGCTGCCCAAATGAGGAGACAAATATTCGTGCCCATCTGTCACATAGATCACTGGCAAATTTGAAAGTAATTCATACTTAGCCGGTGTGTAGATTCGGTAATTGATTTCGTAGCCTAAATTCAAACTGAAGATCTTCTCATTTTCTGATAATGTTCCTTTGGCAATTTCTGGGCTCACGATGGTCTCACGCGGATATTGCCAATCAGGCATACGTAATTCAGAATTGGGTCCCCAGCCGCTCCATTGCTGCAATGGATTATCTGGATCCAAAATCCAGTTGCCATCGACCACCACTTTATAATCAAGCCGGGCATCTTTGGGAAATGAAGCGACACACCGCCACACATGGCTTAGGCCGACTCTCGTCCCAGTAAATTTGTTTGCCTCTCGATTCCAGCCGTCAAAATCGCCATGCCACAAAACGGAACCGGCTGCGCCTCGATAAAGAAGGGCAACCGAATCGCCAAACACAAAAGGTATTTGCTGGCGAAATTTGAGCGAATCCCAGAAAGCGTTCAAAGCAATTTCCCTGCCTGATGAATCTGGAATATTTGCCAATGAATCCAGTGCACTTTTAAACTGCTTAAAGGATTTAAAGATGCAGCCTGTTTCAGCATTAATATTTAGACACGAGGCGCATAATAATAAAACAACCAATATCCATCTGTAATAAAATTTTTTCACTGCTATTTCTCCATTAATAATATGAATGACCAGTTGAAAAAAACTAAATGAAATGCTAAAGCCTAAAGAATTGGTGGGGAAATTAAAAGATCTCCGTTCTAAAGAATGGAGCTATTCAATTTTCATGTAGAGCTCCGCCATTTAT
>CAZNDR010000593.1:0-2893 GCA_964571835.1 uncultured Cytophagia bacterium
GGTAATTATAAAATGAATGACAATTAAAAAAGTTTCCATAGCTACCTCAAAAAAATCAATTTGATATTTGTTCGGCGAGTTTAATCATTTCAATAAATGAATCAGCTTTTAGGCTGGCGCCGCCAATTAATCCGCCATCAATATTCGGTTGCTTCAATAGCTCCAGAATATTCTTGGGATTGACACTACCACCGTACAAAATGGCAGTTGCTTCTGCTATCTGTCCATTGAACATGGTATTCAAGTGCTGACGGATAAATGAATGGACTTCTTCAGCTTGTTGTGGAGTGGCTGTGACGCCAGTTCCAATCGCCCAGACCGGTTCATAAGCGATAACAATCCGCTCCATTTGGCTGGCCGTTAAGCCGTCCAAACCCTGAGAAATTTGTTTTTTTACCACTTTGGTCGTGTCGCCTTTTTCCCGCTGGTCAAGGGTTTCTCCCACACAGACAATCGGCTTCAAACAACAGGTAGTCAGCGTGCGTTTGATTTTCTGATTGACCGTTTGGTCGGTTTCACCAAAATATTGTCTTCGCTCCGAATGTCCTATGATCACGTATTCGCAGCCAGCTTTCTCAATCATTTCAGCGGAGATTTCGCCCGTAAATGCCCCGCTGGCTTCCCAGTAAAGATTCTGTGCGCCGACCTTGGCGCGCGTCTCTTTTAAGATCATGCTTACTGACGTCAAAGCGACAAATGATGGACAAACAACTATTTCAGTTTTTTTGTATGGTACAATTTTATCCTTTAGTTCAGTTGCAAAAGCAATAGCCTCGGCATTGGTCTTGTTCATTTTCCAATTGCCGGCAATTATTATTTTTCTCATTTCTCAACTCAACTCTCATTCAACTGCTGTTAAAAATGGCTAACCTGAATTATTCATTAGTGAGAGTCTTTGCAGACGCGATCAAGAAAACATTGTTAAGAGCGCAGAATAATTCAGGTTTTCCTGCTATTAGTAAAAATATCAAGTGTTCAATGGATTAAAACATTTTGCCCAACAAGTCGACAACGCGGCAGGAATAGCCCCATTCATTATCATACCACGATATCACTTTCACCAGGTTGTCTCCCAGCACCATCGTAGAAAGCGCATCAAAAATGCTCGAATGCGAATTGCCAATGACATCGACTGAAACAATGGGATCTTCGGTGTATTCTAAAATACCTTTCATGGGACCAGCAGCGGCTGCTTTCATGGCGGCATTAATTTCTTCTTTGGTAGCTGATTTTTTCAATTCCGCAACCAAATCGACTACCGAGCCATCAAAAGTTGGAACCCGCATAGCAACACCGTCCAATTTGCCATTTAATTCCGGAATTACTTTGCCAACAGCCTTGGCAGCTCCAGTAGTGGTTGGGATAATGGACATGGCTGCTGACCGTGCCCGACGTAAGTCTGAATGAGGCAGATCTAAAATTCGTTGATCATTGGTGTAAGCGTGCACCGTTGTCATGATGCCGCGCACCAAGCCAAATTTATCATGTAGCACTTTTACTACCGGGGCGAGACAGTTGGTAGTACAGGAAGCGTTCGATACGATTTGATCACTATCTTTTAGCGCTTTGTCATTTACGCCGACAACGATAGTCGCATCGATTTGATCTTTTGCCGGCACCGTCAGCACAACTTTTTTGGCGCCAGCCTCCAGATGTTTGGCAATTTGTTCTCTTTTTCTAAAAACACCAGTGGCTTCAACGACAGCTTGAACGCCAAGCGCTTTCCAAGGCAGCTTGCCCGGATCGCGTTCAGCAGAAACTTTAATCTTTGCTCCATTGACAACCAGCGCCTCGCCAGAGACTGAAACATCGCCTTTAAATCTTCCGTGAATGGAATCATATTTTAATAAATGTGCCAGCGTTGCGGCGTCGGTAATATCATTTATTAGTACCACTTCGAACTTCTTCGAATTTTGCATAGCACGCAAGACTAACCTGCCAATTCTGCCAAATCCATTAATGCCAACTTTAATCGCCATTTTAATCTCCTCATCAAATGTAATAAATTAAATTTATAGTTAAACGACTATGCTTCTGTGCGGTGACAGGATTAGACAAAAGTTGATCTTAAAATTGCCGTACATTATAAGAAAAAAATAAATAAATGTCAAGTTTTTTTATCCAGCATCAAAATTCAATTTATGGTCTATGCCCAAAGAAAAAATTCTTTTTTCTAATTTTGAGCAGTGAAACTCAATAGCTTTGTGGAAATTAACTGGCGAGGACAGCAATTATTCTTTGCAGGTTGTGCAACTCTATTTTACCTTGGGATGAAACCGAAGGTATAAAATTCACCTCCCAAACATTAGCCAGGCTATCCATTTGTTTAAAAGATGATACAAATAATTCGAATGCGCAGTTGAAAAAAGCCAAATGAACTGAAGGCTTAAAGCCTAAGTGATTTCGGATTTCATAAGTTTCTCCGCCATCAATGGCGGAGCTATTCTTAAAAATTGTATAGCCCCGTTCTTTAGAACGGAGATCTGTTAATTTCCCAACAAATTCTTTGGGCTTTAGCCCTTCAGTTCATTTGGTTTTTTTCAACTGATCATTCACATTAATAATAGAAGTGGTGTCCATCCGCAAAGTTTTTAGTCTTGGAATCCATGCTTCCTGCTTGTGTCTAAAATTAAAAACTTACCTTATCGTTGAAGTAGTCATTCAAAGTAGTTCTTAATTTGTTTTATCTACTTCAGCAATTCCAAAAAAAAATTAATTAATCGATCAAAAAAATCAGCGGAAAAATGATGGCATCAAGCCTTGACAGCAGATAATAATATAATTTCTTTGGCACCGTTCAGCATCAGTTCGCGAGCACAGGCATTCATCGTTGCGCCGGTGGTGATGACATCATCGACTAACAAAATCGTTTTACCTACAATTTTTTCTCTAT
>CAZNDR010000594.1:0-2892 GCA_964571835.1 uncultured Cytophagia bacterium
TACACAGCCTATTTGATAATTAATGTGTCAAAGGAGCCAGGATTTGACTAAATCCATTGTTGATTGCCAACAAATTTCTCCTTATCTTTTTAAGCCTGTGCTTAAAACAATTTATTGAGACCGACATTCTGCAAGCGGTATAAATTTTGCAATTAATAAACAAAACGAGCAGCCATATTTCAAAGTCTGCTGACGGGGGCGAGGTAATTTACAATAACAATAACAACTTAGCCACGGGAAAAGTAGATGGGTGAGGAAGACAGATTTCAGGATAAAATTGTTACGTTCCGCTACGCCTTCACTTTTAAAGACAAGGCTGAAAAAGAGTTTACCATCAATCTAGATGCAAAAACCCTAAACTGCATCGCCACTAAAAAAAAATCCTGCCCCCTCCTGGACTAAATTAAATTATAATCAATGTGAAAATTGTTCTTTGATAACAAGTAAAACTGAGTTTTATCCCATCGCCTATAATTTTGTCGATCTGTTTGATTTTTTCAGTTCACTTGATTCATATAATGAGACTGTTGTTTACATTCAAGCGCCGGAAAGAAGCTACAGCAAAAAAACAACGGTTCAGCGAGGCTTGGGATCGTTGCTTGGCATCCATATGGTTACCAGTGGCTGTCCAGCGATGGAAGTGCTAAAGCCGATGGTTCGTTTCCACTTGCCGTTCGCCTCGCTTGAGGAAACCATATTTAGAACTGTGAGTACCTATTTGGTCGGACAATATTTTTGTAAGAAAAAAGGTTTTCCCGGTGATTTTGAATTAAATAAATTAAAAGTATTTTATTTAGAAATTCAGAAAGTCAACGTTGGCATTGTGCGCCGCTGCGACCAGTAATTGATAAAGATGCCTTTGCTCATGCTATCATATCGCTGGATGCTTTTGCTAAAGAATTGCCCTGGTCGATTGAGAGTGATCTGGAAAATATACAGTATTTGTACAGCGGGTATTTTGTGTCAAATTAAAATTACCAATAGCAACAAGTTAGAGCGATTTAAGCAAGAAAAAATCTCCTGCAATGGAACTGCATTTTCAATAGGTGAAGAGGCTACCATCCTCGCAAGTTGGTGGCTAGGCAAATTTTTTCTCCTTCCCTGATCAATCCCTCAAGCGTAAATTAAGAAAAAAAAATGTTGAATTTGTCAAAAAATAGCATTATCATTTTGCTGTCATTTTAGGCACTGAATTTCAATGGTCAAAAGCAAGTGGAAAGAGTTTAGCTGGAAAAGCTATGCCAGAGTAGAAACAAAATTTCTAATTTTAGAAGAAATTTTTTAAAAAAATCCTTTAAAATTTCTTGGAGGATCAGATTGATGAAACGTTCGGAGATAAATCGACTGATTGACGAAACCATAGAATTTTTCAAAGTAATGAAATTTTATCTCCCTGATTTTGCTTATTTTTCGATCAATGATTGGCAAAAAAAAATGCCACAAGCTGAAGAAATTATCGAGTTAAGTTTAGGGTGGGATATCACTGATTTTGGTTCTGATGATTTTTATCATCTCGGTTTGACGCTGTTCACGATTCGAAATGGAAAACTGAATAGCAAAAAATATCCCAAGCCTTATGCCGAGAAAATAATGTTGGTGCGCGAAGAACAGGTCACTCCTTATCATTATCACTGGAGCAAAGTGGAAGATATCATTAATCGAGGAGGCGGCGATTTGGTTTTTAAATTAGCCAATTCAACCGTCGATGATAAGCTGGCTGATAGTATCGTCGAGGTGGTAAGTGATGGATTAAAAATCTCAATTAAGCCCAGTGAAGAATTGATTTTGAAGCCGGGGCAAAGTCTGAGCTTGCCGCAAAAATTGTATCATACTTTTTACGGCAGAAAAGGCGATGTGCTGGTTGGCGAGGTCTCCATGGTCAATAATGATAAAACTGATAATAAATTTTATGAACAGCTACCTCGTTTTTCTACCATTGAAGAAGATGAGAAACCTAAATTTTTGTTATGCTCCGATTATCAAAAATTTCTGTTTGGGAATTGACGCCATCACATGAAAAAATATCAAGACATTCAGATACGAGTTCTCCAATGTAATCTCGATTTGAAAAAATATGGTCTAGCCTTTTTTACTTTCGGCAATGCCAGCGCGATTGATCGCCAGCAAGGAATTGTCGCCATCAAGCCGAGTGGCGTTAGCTATGAAGTGCTGAAACCAGAGGATATCGTTATTTTAGATGTAGAGGGCAAAGTTATTGAAGGCAAGTTAAAACCATCCTCGGACACTAAAACCCATTTGGTTTTATATCATCATTTTCCTGATATTGGCGGGGTTGTTCACACTCATTCGACTTATGCGGTGGCTTGGGCGCAAGCTGGCAAGTCGATCCCGGTTTTAGGCACTACCCACGCTGACTATGCCCATGTCAATATTCCCTGCACCGATTTCCTGTCTGAAACACAAATTAAGGGTGATTATGAGACGGAGACCGGCAATCAGATTGTGAAGCGCTTGCAGAATCTTTCGTACCAGGAAGTAGAAATGGTACTGGTTGCTGGACATGGCCCGTTCACCTGGGGCAAAACAGCAGAACAGGCAGTTCACCATAGCGTTATCCTGGAGGAGTTGGCGAAAATGGCGTATTTGACCCAGCAAATAAATCCGCACCAAAAAAGATTGAGCAGAGCATTAATTGCTAAGCACTTCCAGCGAAAGCATGGTAGTCAGGCTTATTACGGGCAGTTTTAATTTTTTTCTCGTGGGCTGCTGTTCTCATCAGTGCCAATAACAAGAATTATTTATTATCAAAATGAATGACCAGTCAAAAAGCTGATTGGGCTAAAGCCCAATTGATTTCGGATTGCATAAGTTTCTCCGCCATAAATGGCGGAGCTATTCATGAAAATGGAATAGCTCCGTTCTTTAGAACGG
>CAZNDR010000595.1:0-2855 GCA_964571835.1 uncultured Cytophagia bacterium
CGTGCGGAAGGACAGGGAAGGCTCGTTGAAGAAGTTAAGAAAAGAGTGACTGGCGGAATGATAGTGCACCTTTGAAGTTAAGCAAAAGCTTGTCAGAAGTCAGGACAAGGTCATAACCATTACATTAACCAGACCGGAGAGCTATTGGTAAAGCCGAAGGCTCAGAATACCACGGCATCTCTGGAAAATCAGAACATGTGATGAACTATAATCTTCGGCTGGTAATGCTGTCGTTATGCCTTGAAAATTATTTATTCTGCAAAATTATTAATTTACAGTTTTTACTACGATGCTTAACTTATAAATATTGAACATCTTTAAACAATATCTTGAGCGAGCAGATTCACGGTAATACTGTAGAGTTATAGGGATCACTGATGAAATGGTTTGGTCTTTTGATAATAGTAACATTCTTAGCACAAGTACAAGCTAGAGAAATAGCGGCTTACAGAGCTCAAACCAAAATCATCATCGATGGCAAAATATCAGCGCGTGAATGGCCATCTGAGATTTTTCAATTTGGCTTTATTCAGATGGAACCCAATCCTGGCATGCAATCAACGGAACAAACAGCAGTAGCGGTTCAATATAATGATAGAAACATTTACGTGGCGTTCATTTGCCATAAACCTTATGCTGATCCAGTGATTGCCAGAGAGACACGTCGTGATCAGTTGGAAAAACAGGATGATGTGGTATCCGTGGTGCTGGATACCTATCACGATTCCCGATCCGCGTTTTGGTTCATGACCAATGCCCTGAACAGTCAGGTGGATATGCGAATCAGCGATGATGGCAAATCGCTGGATACGAACTGGGATACAGGCTGGGAAGTCAAGACCACTATTTCCGATAGCGGTTGGAGCGCAGAATTTGCCATCCCGTTTGAATCGCTCCGTTTTGATCCCTCCCTAAAAAGGTGGGGTGTGAACTTCGGTCGTTTCAATCCAAAGACATTGGAGACATCCTACTGGGCAGGAGAAACTGACAATGATTTCCGGGTTTCAAAGTTTGGTGTCCTCACTGGATTAGAATTTCCACCTGCTGCCACAGAGCTACACGTAATTCCATACGCCACGCTCCGCTATGAAACTTTTTCCCTTGAGCGTTGGAATAACATGACAGGACTGGATCTCGAATATCGTTATAAAAATAATATCACCGCGAACTTGACCTATAATCCCGATTTTTCCACAGTGGAAGGCGATCGGGAGCGGATCAACATAACCCGTTGGGAACTTTCTTTCCCTGAGAAACGGAAGTTTTTTCTGGAAGGTGGCGATCTATTTCAAAGTCGTATCAAGCCCTTTTATTCACGTCGTATTGGCGAGATCAATTTTGGCGGCAAAGCTATTGGCAAAATCGGTCCATACACCTTTGCCGTTATTGGAGTCAATGCCAAATCGACCGAGGATAATCAATTTACTTCCGTAGATGAATCTTTTCCAGAGTACAATATTGGCGTCATCCGCCTCAAGAGGGATATATTGAAAAGCTCAACGGTTGGAATGACGCTGATTGAAAAAGAGTGGCGGGGCAGCTACAATCGAGTGCTAAACCTGGATGGTGTTTTTAACCTCCCGCATCAGTTATATTTTACGACCCAAATTGTTACTGGCGCGCCTGGCGCTTTGAAAAAAAATTATGGTGGTTTTTTAAGATTGGCTCGAGAAAATAATATTTACCATTATCATCTCCGTTACACCGAGTATGCTGAAAATTTCAAAGAGAGTGTGAATGGCATCGGCTTTATCACTGACGATAACCGTCGCGAGCTGGATTCTGCTGTGGAATACAAATGGTGGCTAAAAAAGTCCGGGATTGAATTCTTTCAATATTCCTCTAATTATAATTGTTATTGGGCAAAAACCACCGGTATGCTTCGCAGTTGGGAAATCGTTCAGGAATGGGAGGTTTATCTGATTAATAAATTTAGCGGTGTCATAAATTTTGTTCGAGATTACCAATTGTTTGAAAAGGGCTTTCATAATTATGATTTGGAGCTGGCAGCTGGCTACAATACCGAAGAATGGTCAGCTACAGAAGCATCATACCAATTTGGCAAAAATTTTGATCTGGATTACTGGATGGCAACTGTCAAAACACGATTCAAAATTCATAATAAATTTTCAATAGAGTATGAACTACGCCAGCTCCATTTTAATCCAGATCCGAGCAATGAAAGCACATGGTTGAATATCGCAAGCTTTAACTATCAATTTGCACCAGACTTGTTCGTTCGATTATTCACCCAGCACCGTACAGAAAACAATCGTGTGTATGTTTACGGACTATTTGGCTGGAGGTTCAGATTGCCCAATAGCGCAATTTATTTTGTGTACACTCGAGACGATTTTGATCGACCTGGACTAATACGAGATTGCAATGAAATTTTCTTTTTTAAGCTGGCGTATGATTTTTCATTTTGAATAATCTAGAATAAATGACAATTAGAACGAATCATTGATAATCAATTATCTTTTGTTGATTGCGATTTATATTGAAATTTTCAGCACAGAAAATATCATGCGGCGCTAAGTGCGGTCGTCCCCGCAAGGGGACATCCGCTTGAGTGCCTGGTTCTGCCTGAGTTGAGCGAAGGGCACAGGCACTCAAGCCCGCTTAGCGCCGCGTTCTGCCAGAGCGAAGCGAAGGCAGAATAAATCCTTAATAATTTAAAAGTCAAATGGTATAACAACTTGCTGCACCGAACTGGAACAGCCGATTTTTCTGAGCAGATTTCGGTGTTATGAAAAGTTTTGTTCGTTGTATCTGTGTTGCCTTATGCTGTCCCAGCCGGTTTGCCCAGCGTTATGCAGCACCATCGAAGGAGGAACAGTCTTGAAGCAGTTGAG
>CAZNDR010000596.1:0-2818 GCA_964571835.1 uncultured Cytophagia bacterium
TCTGAATAGACGGCCATCAAACATTTTATAAGGTCAACAGGTTTCCTGAAATAGCTTTGTCTATTAGGAAATTATTGGCAGGGTCCACTATCCCCTGATTACCCTGTTTTTTTCTTCAGCAAATTCTTTAGAGAATCGTTTTCTTCTTTTAATTTATTTAATTCATAAAACAACAATCCAATCGATTGAGCCACTGTTTTTTCCTTCTTATCGAAACCAGACACCAGAACGGTAAAATGAATCATTATGACGATCATGCCAATCAGCAGGACAGCAAAAAGGATCGCAGGCTCATAATCTACTCCTACTAATCTTGAAATAAATTCCAACAAATCAGTCCAAACAGCAATTAACAAAAATCCTATGCCGACGAGAAACCAAAGTATGGAATAACCCTCCTTCAATTTCCCTTTTCGAATGAGCATAATGATTCCTATAAACAAAAGGACACTTATCAAGATGGCAAAGAATTGAAGTCGCAATGGAATCAAAGAATTAGTCATCAAAATTCTCCAAGGCTACAGGTTTTTTAATCCAATCAATTAGAATAGCTATTGAGATAGAAATCATGAAATAAATAGCTTTAAATTTAGTAACTGACGATTCTCCGCCCTGTCGTTCGTTCATCTCTACCGATACTTCTTCTATTTTAAAACCATGTTTTTTTAAAATCACTAACGATTCTGGTTCAGGAAATTCGGTGGGATAATTAGTGGCAAGGAAATTTATCGCCCTTCTATTCCAGGCGCGAAAGCCGCTGGTCGAATCAGAAAATCGTTGCTTTGTAACCATGGCGATCAAATCTGAAAAAATCTTGTTTCCCAATTTTCTCAAATAAGTTGAATGATAATTAGTTTTATGCAAAAAGCGACTACCTAAAACCATATCAGCATTATTTGTTTCAATCGTTGTCAACAGCTTTTCGATCTCATCCGGATTATGCTGCCCATCAGCATCTATTTGAATAGCGACATCGTAATTCTTTTCTTTGGCAAAAAGCAAGCCGGTTTGAACTGCACCGCCAATGCCAAGATTGTAGGGAACTGAAACAACATTGACAGCGCACCTTTTAGCAATGGTTGCTGTTTTGTCTCTGGAACCATCATTAATGACAAGGATATCTTTGTTCGGTGCTTTCTCTTTAATCGAAGTCAAGACTTTTTGAATGCTCTTCTCTTCATTGAAAGCAGGAACAATTATCAACACTCTTTTTCCCAATTCCTTCCGTCCTCAAATATCTATTAAAGTTCAGGTAAGTATTTGACCAGTTTTGGTCCGATAAAATTGGTAATTAGCAAAGGGATTTTCTTCCACAGATTTACATATGTGTGGTATTTATTATGGTGAGCATCAACCATCGGTATTGCTTTCGCCTTGTTGAGATAATATTGATAAAATAACGGGATAGGCTCTGCTCCCCATTGTTTTTTAAACTGGTAAGTCCCGCTGTTTATTGTCGATCTGCCCAAATCGAAATAATCATATCCATTATGGCAGGCATATTTTATCGCTTCCCAATACATCAAATTATTAGGACAATAGCGATTATATTCATGCAATGAAGATGCCCACGGATCTGATATCACTTTTTTAAACTTAAATAAAAACATCGCGGCTATGGTTTTATTGTCTTTTTTAGCATGCAATATTTCTGTATTTTTGGGGAAAGTGGAAAGGATGCTTTGAAAAAATTTTGCGCTGTGTGCCGGCGTTCCTAAATCTCTCATATTGCTGGCAAAGACTTTATAAAATTCAGCCACCTTCTCTTTAGAAAACTCTATGTTGAGATTAGAATTTTGAGCCTTTCTAACTTGGTTTCTGGTTTTCGCTTTTAAAGATTTCAACCAGACGACATCACTGTCTTCATTGAGTTTTAAATAAAAAGTCACAAAATCTGTTTTAATGGTCTCCAGACAAGCGACTTTGTGCAGTTGACGACATTCACAGTAAAGCAGATTCTCCTTCTGCGCTATCTGCTTTATATGGTCAATTAATAAATTTTCTGCTGTTTCATTGCTGGCACAAACGCCGGCAAAATTCGAAAAAGGATTCGATACCAGTATTTTTCTTTGATATATATCCCGCACGATAAACGAAGGCAAAATTCCTTCAATAGAATTATCACTGTTTATAGCCGCTAGGTAAATCGCTCTGTATCCGAACACCAATTCTAAAACGCTTTTCCAGCCATATAAGTGGTACATCGTTGAATATGGGTGTGCCAGCACATATTTATCCCACTTTTGAATTATATTATCTTGTGCTTCGAGTATTTTCACTATCAATGAGACCTTCGACCATTTTTTGTGAGAGCGACTTTTGCAATATTTATGCCAAGTGAAGATATTATAAATTTTAAAGTGATACCTCTCGAATTGTGCTCCAGTACGACCGTATTTGCTCCTCATTAGTCTAAAAAATATTAAAAATAAGTTGCCAAGTTTCAATCCTTCTTTCCCTTAATTTATAATATTTTTCAACTGTTCTGTTTTGAGTGTCCGGTTGAAAAATCTGAATCAAATTGATTCGGTCAAGCGAGCTGTTTGTTTATTCTATTTAGGATTTCTCCGTTAATCAGCACCCACCAGCGCTGGTCTAAAAAACGCCAGCCTGCAAAATTTTGCCCAGTCAGCGTGTACTTGGGCGGGGTAATAAAGCTATTGCACTATTTCCAGAACGTTTTTTAATTAAAATGAATCAGTTTATGCCGCAACCGACGCATAATGCAACGATAACATCATTTTGTCACCAAAGGCGACCGCGTCATCTGGTCGGAAAATTGAGCATCCTCAAGCCTGAATGGTATATGCTAATACAT
>CAZNDR010000597.1:0-2814 GCA_964571835.1 uncultured Cytophagia bacterium
ATCTATAACTATTTAAACAAGACTGCCCTTATTTGAAATGTAATTAAAGTTTCTTTTCTTCGAATGCCTAATTTATATAATTGCCAGCAATAATAGTATTGCCAAAAGCGACAAATGTTTTACATACTTTATCCTGATGCGGCTGGCGAAAAAAACCGGCAGCACTATTAGCGAAGGCGTCACATAAAAGCTATAGCTCCAGGGATTAAGTCGTACTTCTTCCAGCCAAAAGTCGAGTATCAATATTTCATCCCCAGCCGGATCATCTTTTAAAAAGACATCCTGTTTCAAGCTGGAGGGCGGTAGGATCGTTCGCAGACGGGTGAGCCAAAAGTCCTCAGTGTCATAATAAAAATTTTTAATATATTTTCCATATCGATAATATCCGAAATCAGGTGCGGCATATTCGATGAGAAAGGTCGGCTCAGCATAAGTTTTTGCTTTTTGGCTGATAAAATTTTCATAATCCGCAGTCGATTCTGGCTGTGGAGATAAAATTCTATCGCAAGCACAATTGATTCCAGACGATCCCTGATTATTGTTATAATAATTGTGGATCACCACTTGTTCCACCTGCTCATAATTTAAAGCCGATGTGGAATAACCATCGCAAACCACCCGATGTCTGGCTGCTACATACAACTCGATTTCATTTTCTGGCGCCGAAGTCAATTCTGAAAGGCGCAACGGAAAAACCAGCCTTTCCGTTTTAAAGGTCATCGTTAGCGCCGGCAAGCCAGCCTGATAATTAGAACTGCTTTTAGTAAGTTGATCAGTGATATTTACCTGAATCGCGACGAAGTACCAATTTTTTTGTGTGTAAAAATCGATGATGTGCCGTGCATCAGTGCGAAAATCATAGCCTTTCTCCGACAGCCAATCTATAAGCGCCTGTGGTTCGACAGGCTGGAAATTACATAAATTTTATAAGGATCAACTTGCAGATTTTGCCAAACATTAATCGCCGTGGCTTCATAAATTTCATTGTTTAGATTATCAGTTTCTGGCAATCCGCGCCCCTCGCCATATTTTCCTTTTGAGTGAATAAAAAGTTTCGGCTGTGTTTGTTCATGCAGCAGCGTAAAAATTGAATCGCTCACTGTCTTGATTGAACCGTCTTCTGGAATTGCTGGCACTGGCACAATCCAGGAAAAATCAGTCGCCTCGCCCTGAAATTTCACCTGCACAATCAGCGTTTCTCTGTTTTGATCAAAAAGAATAAAGGCGCGCTGGTGGGGCGATTCAGCGCTATTGCCGACTGGCACTTTTTTAGCGCGAAAAAAGCAGCCATCGCCATAAGCCTTATTCACTCAGCCACTATTCGTCAGCAACAGATAAAACAAAAATATTGAAAACCACTTTGGCATCGCTTTCTCCTCAGAAGTTGTCGAAGTTAATCGTTGGCGACTTTGCTTTTAAACGGCAAGACAAAATTCAAGCCAAAATTAACTTCACTATCGGCAATACCTTTTGCTGAACTCAAGTATTTCACTCCAGTATCCAGCGAAATCCATCGGGCAATAAAAAAACGAACGCCAACGATTGCCTGCCAGGTTTGCTTTATTTCTACTTTTTTGGTCACAATACTGTAATCGATGAAGGGGATAGCCTGTAGTTCTGCCAGCAACTGGGTATCATTATTTGCTAAAATCGACAAGCCGCCAAAAGGGTAAATCAAATTTTTCTGCATATCCGGTATGGTCTCATACACATCGAATCCCAAATCCTGATGGAAAATCCATTGATAAGCGTTGCGCACCCGAACATCGGTCAAAGAAATACCACCGTGGAGTTGAATAAAAGTAAAATCTTTGCCAATAATGCCATACAAGGTAGTGAAACGGTTATCCATGTTCAGCCGAGATAAATTGCTTGCATCATAATAAGCCTTAACTTCAGCGTTCAAGCTTGAATTGGGATTAACATTGGAACGCCAGGGCGTGGAATGAAGTTGCAACGAAAGATTGGGCACGAACCAATAGTGAGCAAAGCGTTGCGGTATAAGCGACATTTTAAAAACCGACGAAGGAAAACTCTTTTGGTTACCAGTCAAATTATCCATAAAACTGGAGCGGCTCAATTCAATTTCGGCAATGCCGCCCAAGCCAATGGCAATCCGTCCCAGAAAACCATCGGCTTCTTCAATGCCAAATGAGCTGCCCATATTGATCATAACTTCCATTGAATTAAGGACAGTTGCAGCAGGTGCGCTGAAGAATTTAGTCGGAGTGGAGGCAAACTGAAAATTTTTCAAAAAAGGCAGCTCTTTTTTTTCATTTTCATCAGCCAATGAATTTATTACAGCGCCAGTTATTAAGAAGAAAATTAAAGTTGAAATAAGACAATTTTGCTTTCTCATAATTTCCTCTCTTTCTCTTTTGACAGTTCGATGTTTCATCATCTCTTAGTTAGCAAAAAACAGCGGTGCCTTCAACAGAATAATTGACAAATGAATTAGCTAATTTCTCGCGTTTTTCAACCTGCCGCTTTCGCAATTAATATGCCATCGGACCCATCCTAAAAATTCACCTTGGCAAATTCCTTTAAGCTATTATTTTTAAAAGAAAGAAAGGACTCCTTTTCAAAAAAAAATCAGCAGACTTTTTTCCGCACAATAAAAAATAATTGAACAAACATCAAAAATTTGATAGCATTATCAAAATTTTGATAGTCAAAAATCATCAATATGAATGACCAGTCAAAAAACTGTCTGGACAAAAGCCCAAATGGTTACGGCTATCTTGGGTTTCTCCGCTATAAATGGCGGAGCTATTAATAAATACTGAATAGCTCCGTTCTTAAAAACGGAGAATT
>CAZNDR010000598.1:0-2800 GCA_964571835.1 uncultured Cytophagia bacterium
GATAAATGCCACAGGCGAACATAAAATCTTGCCAGACTAAAATCCCCATTTCATCACACAGGTCATAAAATTTTTTTGATTCATAAAAGCCACCGCCCCAGACACGCAAAGCATTTATGTTCGCTTCAACCGCTTTGTTTATGAGTTGTTCAGTCCGCTCATCGGTGATTCGTGCATAAATGGCGTCGCTTGGCGTCCAGTTCATTCCTTTTAAAAAAATTGGCTTATCATTAATTTTAAAATAAAAAGACGATCCGCCATTCGCTTTTGGCTCCTGAACCAATTCTACGGTACGAATACCAAATCTTGCTTCAAAGTGATCAATTAATTCATCTCCTTCTTTAATTAGTATCGAAAACGGTAACAGGTTCGGTTTTCCATGGTTGTACGGCATCCACAGCGGAGGATTCTCAATCACAAAAAATTCTTCAATTAATGTTTGCTCCGATTTTATGGAAAATTTTTTGATCCTTCTTTGACCGGCGAGAATTATTTCAACAGCAATGTTTCTTTGATCTTTTCCAGCATTGCCAATTACAAATTCCAGTGCGACATCAGCGCTTGAGTTTGACACTTTTTTTGTCTGAACCCAGGGATGTTCGATGGCAATTTCATCGCACACAATTAGCTCCACTGGTCGCCAAATACCGATGGTTACTAATCGCGGTGCAATATCCCAGCCGTAGCAGGCTTGTGCCTTGCGAGAGCATAAACGCTGCGGTGGCGTCCTGGCGATTTTCGGATCGCGATGAATGTCCGGTGAATAAGCGGGCGAGCCCAAACAAACTCTGAGATCATTCTCACCATTTCTGATTTTTTCAGTAATATCGACTTTTAACGGCGTGAACATATTTTGGTGACTGGCAATTTTTTTCCCGTTCAAATAGATAGCAGCAAAAGTGTCCAGACCCTGAAATAAAAGAACAATCCGCTCAGTTTTTTTCAGTTGCGCCAATTCAGGAAAAGAAAAAGTGGTGCGATACCACCAGTCTTTTTCTTCAATCCAGAGGCAATGATCGCAATCCGTACCATAAAAGGGATCCGCGATAATTCCTGCTTCCATTAAGTCCAGATGAACATCTCCGGGCACCTGTGCCGGGAGCCATTGCGATTTATCTTCCATCTTGTGAAAGCCAAAACGTTCGCCGCTGTTTGGTTCAGCGCATTGTAGGAGCCAGGTTCCGTTAAGGCTGAGTCGTCTATTCATTTTATTAGTTTTTTCATCGGCTATTTTATCGAACTGCATATTTTGTTAATTGCTTATCATTCAAATTATATTGAGCAATTATGGCATTTCAGATAATTTTGGATCTACCCTACAACTTGACCTTAATTGCCCAGATTAATTCCTAAATTCAAGGAAACATATTTCATCTCTTCTTCTTCATTAAAAATTATGCTAAACAAGGACAAGATTGACATGCGATTGCCGACATTCAGTCCTAGCCCTACTTGAAGGCCAGGTTTTGTTCCCGATTGGCCTTTGAGGGAAATCTTCATTGTCGATGTGACTGTAGCACTTTCATATTTGCCAGTAGCCGAGGCATCTGAATCAATGAAAAATAGACCAGCGCCACATTGCAGAAAGAGATTTGAGCCGATGCTATCAGCAGGCGGCGACAGCGCTATACGAGCTGACGGCACTAACTCGATCACAGA
The DNA here is from genome assembly GCA_964571835.1 of uncultured Cytophagia bacterium. Taxonomy (GTDB): domain Bacteria; phylum Zhuqueibacterota; class Zhuqueibacteria; order Thermofontimicrobiales; family Thermofontimicrobiaceae; genus CAZNDR01. The sequence continues at coordinate 1,660 of CAZNDR010000598.1, forward strand.
AAGTCCACCTGAGGTGTTTTGCAGTTGATAATCGTAAGATGCGCCTGGTATGCCAGAAGACAGATCCATTATTTTTTCACCATTGGGAAAAATTCTGTTATAGGCAATTCTGCCTCCTAAAGAAATAGTTGAAGTACTTTCATAAAAAATATCGGCACCAGCCGAGAAACCCAATTTCCAATACTCACTGCCATCACCAACAGTTTTAGCGATGCCAGCATTGGGAATAAAAGAAATCTTGTTCAGCGATATTTTCTGGCCTTGATCCTTGCTGACGCCGATTTCTTTCGTTCCTGTCAAGTACATTCTTAAGCCAATGTTCGCCGAAACGCCACCGACAGCCAAGTCCATTTTTAAATTCTCTTCATAACTGAAGGCATCCTCTGAAGAATTTGGATCACCAATTAATTTATCCCCTTTGTAATTTGCCAGCGAATAGTTAATATCAGCCGTCAAATAAATATTATTCTGAAAAATTGGCAATGCCAAACCTGCACCAATAACAAGGCCAAGGGTATGGTCGCTTCCTTCGCTCGTAAAACTGCTCATCGCTACATACGGACCACTTTCCTCAGTCTTAAAACTGAATTTTGTCTTCATTAAAATATAGTCGGCTCCAAAAGATAAATAATAACCCAAATTTTGCCAAGGATAAAATTGGCACAATAATTGAAAATTCTGTTGATCGTACTCAATTTGTGCATTAACATAAACACTATTAAGCATGGGAATTGGTCCAATGGGCGATAGATAATTAATCGTCATTGTCTGTTCACCTTTTTTTTGAAAAAAATAATTAAATGAACCAACGACAGCCAGCCTGTTTGATAATTTATAGCCCAAACAAGGCTTCAGTCCATAAAGCAACTTATTTTTCCAACTCTAGCCACTCTTATCATTTTCTGAATAATATATTAAGTCATCAGTAACATTGAGATCTAAATCACCCATCTTCCCAGTGCCATCCATCCATAGCAAATTAGCACTGCTGCCAAAAAATAAGCCGCTTTGGTGCATCTGGGCAAAGCCTGGCTGAAACATAACTGCAAAAAGAAGCAAGGAAAACAGACTCAATCGGTTTCTCATAATAATGCCATTCACTATGACGTTAATATCTTTCTGAAATTTAAGAGAAAATGCT
>CAZNDR010000599.1:0-2797 GCA_964571835.1 uncultured Cytophagia bacterium
ATACTGTTTTAACTTCGAAACAAAAATACAAAATATAAAAAATCTATGCAATAAAAAACATCTCTCAGCAAAAAAAACATTGACTATTTCAAAAAAAATTTGTATAATGCCACTCAAATTTTTCTTGAAGGGGGAAGGAGTTTTATGGTCAACGTATTAGATTATTTTTACTCCACGTTAGTGGAGTTTTTAATTTGTATACATGAGAAGCATTGAGCTCAAAGCATTTGCAAAAATAAATCTCGCCTTGAATATTCTTGGAAAGCGTGATGATGGATATCACGACATCGAGACAATTTTTCAATTAATAGATTAGCATGACAAAATAGAAATCAGCGCGCGTGCTGATAATAAAATCGTTATTATAGATAATTCCAAAACCACGCCGACCGATCAGAATAACATCTGTTTTAAAGCGGCCCAGTTAGTGAAAGATGTGGCTGATATTTTAGAGGGCGTAACCATATCAATTGATAAGCAGATTCCAGTCGGAGCCGGCTTGGGTGGAGGAAGTAGTGATGCGGCCGCGACGCTTAAAGGATTGCTTCGGCTATGGCAATTGAAATTTAAAGAAACTGAGCTTCAGCATCTGGCCATAAAATTGGGAGCAGATGTGCCTTTTTTCCTGAGCGGTCAGGCCTCTTTTGCATCAGGAATAGGCGACCAACTTACCACTATTTCTTTGCCGATTGATTATTTTATTGTTTTAGTATATCCCAATGTAGCGGTATCGACTGCCTGGGCTTATAAAAATATTAATTTTAGCTTGACAAAAACAAAAAAAAGCATTAAATTGTCTCAAATTTTAAAGGAAAAAATAGATAAGTTAGAGTGGAAAAATTTTTTTCAGAATGATTTTGAAGAGGTTGTGTATAATAAATTTCCGAAACTCAGGGACGTGAAACAAAAGTTGTATGAGCAGGGTTCTTTTTACGCTTGCATGTCTGGAAGTGGTTCGACGCTATGTGGCATGTTTAATTTTTTGTCTGAAGCGGAAAGGGTAGCAAAGGCTTTTCCGAGCAATTATCAAACCATTCTTGCTCGACCAATTTAGGCTGCCAAATAGGATAAGTTGGAACGAAAATCAGCTGGTTACGAGAAAGCCGGTTTCCAGATATTGTTATGTTGCGCACATTGCAAATTAGCGAACACCTCTAAGGTAGCAACGGCAGTTCAGTGATAATCACAATTTAGCTCGTTTTTCTAACGCAAATCTTCAATATTTTATAGAGGAGAGAGGAATGGATATAACAGAAATAACTGTTACCCTGCGCAACGAGGACAAGCTAAAGGCGTTTGTAAATGTTACCTTTGATGATCAGTTTGTTGTTCGAGGATTAAAAATTATTAAAGGCCCCAATGGTTTTTTTATTAGCATGCCAAGCCGAAAAATGCCCGACGGTTCATTCAGAGATATTGCTCATCCTATAAACAAAGAATTTCGAGAATTGATTGAGAAGGTTATTTTAGAAAAGTACAATCAACAGTTAGAAGAAGAAAAATCAGGGAGAACGGATTTCGCCAACTAATCGAAAACAATATTAAATACTGAGCAATTTGGGGCGTCGCCAAGCGGTAAGGCACAGGGTTTTGGTTCCTGCATCCGGAGGTTCGAATCCTCCCGCCCCAGCAACGTCTAACATACTCGTCATTAAATTTGCTAATGACGAAAATCAAAAATTGAGCAGGGCCGGACTATTCTGCATGGAAACGACAGAGTTGGCTGAGCAAGGTCATAACTCTGGTTTCGCTCTTTGAGATTTTCGTCATTTTTATATGTCAAGGAATTAGACAGCATGGCTAACTCATTAAAAGTTTTTTCTGGTTCAGCCAGCGAAACGCTGACTAAAAATATTGTCTCATATTTGGACATTCCCCTTGGCAATGCGAGCATTAAAAGATTCAGTGATGGAGAAATATGGGTCAAATATAATGAAAACATCAGAGGTTGTGACGTTTTCATCGTTCAGTCGACCTATCCGCCAGCTGAAAATTTTTTAGAATTGCTCATCATGATCGATGCAGCCCGAAGATCGTCAGCGAGAAGAATAACAGCAGTAATCCCTTATTTTGGCTATGCGCGCCAAGATAGAAAAGATCAGCCGCGCGTCGCGATTACAGCAAAGTTAGTGGCAAATTTGATTCGCACTGCCGGCGCAGATCGAGTGCTGACAATCGATCTTCATGCGCCGCAGATTCAAGGTTTCTTTGACATACCGTTGGATCATATCTATTCTTCACCGGTTCTGACGGAGTATTACAGAAAATTAAGTGCCAGTGATTTTGTCGTTTTAGCGCCCGATATTGGTGGAGTGAAGATGGCGCGCTCTTATGCGAAAAGATTGCAAGTTCCTTTGGCAATAATTGATAAGAGAAGAACTAGTCCCAATAAAGCAGAGATCATGCATTTAATTGGTTCGGTAGCGGAGAAAAATGTGCTGATCATTGATGACATCGTCGATACTGCGGGAACGCTGGTCAAAGCCGCTGAGCGAGCCGGCAGCGAAGGCGCAAAAAATGTTTTTGCCGCTTGCACGCATCCAATCTTATCGGGCCGGGCGATTGAAAATTTGAAAGCATCAAATCTGAAAGAATTTGTTGTCATGGACACGATTCCACTACCGAAAGAAAAAAAATTAAAGATAATAAAAATTTTGTCTGTAGCTAATTTATTGGGAAATGCTATAAAAAGAATTCATAATGAAGAATCGATTAGCATTTTGTTTGACTAAATAGAAAAAGTAAAATGGAGTATTATAATGTCTGAACGGATCTTGCATGCTGAAACACGAGAAGG
>CAZNDR010000600.1:0-2791 GCA_964571835.1 uncultured Cytophagia bacterium
TAGCATGCAGCTGACGATGACCGTGCCGATTTTCGCCGATTTAAATTGTGCCAATCGGCACCGGCTGCGTCGTCTGTTTTCTATTATTCCTTTCTTGGCCGCATTTCCTTTTGGCTAATAAAATAACCCTTGCGCTGGCATTATCAAACATGATTCGATTTTTTTCGAAGCTTCAGATAAAGACTTTCGCCGCTCTGCTCATTCTGCTTATTGTATTTTCTTTTATCCCAATCTCAATACTCATTTACCAATCGCTGACAAAATTGGATTTTATAAAAAATCTCTCTAACGAGACCAGCGAAACAATTGTCCAAGAGCAAACAGCCCAAATTTGTATCTCTGAAGCTCAGAACATTGCCCAGCGTATTTCTGATTTTTTACGTAGTTGTGAAACTGATCTTGAAAGTCTTGCGCAATTGCCAGCAAATTCACAAGCCTATCTTCAGTTTTATAGGAGTCATCGCAAATGGGTCAATTTTGCCAAATGTTACCGGCCGCTCTATAAAGAGATTTCTTACCTTGATAGCAGCGGTCTGGAAAAAATCAAAGTTGTCGATGACATCGTGCTAACACCGGCTCAACTGCACGATGTCAGCATTCCCGAAAATACAACCTTTAGATCAGAAACCTATTTTAAAGAAACACTAAAGAGCCGATATGATATTTTCATTTCTCACCTGACTGGCTGGTATGTTACCACGCAAGAACAGATGAGACACGATAAATCATACATTGGCGTTTTCCGTTTCTGCAAAAAAAAATTTGACCAGCACGGCCAGCTCATTGGCATTACCATGTTGGCATTGGATCACTGCCACGTGATGGATTTTATTATTCCGAAATCAAATGCTTCGTTGTTAGATATTTATAAAACCGGGAATTACCATTATCTCATCGATGATGAAGGCTGGATAATTGCTCATCCCAAACTCTGGGACATCAAAGGATTTGATAAAGAAGGCAAGCTGGTCGAACCGATAACCGAGCAGACGCCAGCCTGGAAAATTGATGCTGGTTTAATTCCCATCAACCTCATGAAAATGGATTGGCGGCTGCGCGACATTTATACTGATGAGCCGATGAGCAACATCGTGAAACGTGTTCAACGGGGAGAAACCGTTGTCTATACCATGCTTTCCTCGGGAATCTATAAGGTCATGGAAGGCAAAATTCGGACACGCGCCTGTGCACCAATTTTTTACAGCGCCGGAAATTATGATAAATTTAGCATTTTTGGAGGCGTGGTCGTAGGTACGGCCATGGAAAACCTGGAGAATAAAACCAAGAGCTTCACCTCCCAGATTGAATCAATTAATAAGAATACCAAACAACAAACCATTACCACTGCCATCATTTTATGTTTGGCGGTATTTCTTTTTTCCTTTTTTCTGGCTAGAGCATATTCTCGTGCCTTGCTTAAAGTTACTCATTCCTTGGGAAAAATAGGAAAGGGAGATTTCAGGGTCTCGGAAATTCAAAGCTACATCCGAGAGATCACCGAACTGTCTGCTGGCGTCAATCGTTTATCGCTGGAGCTGAAAGAAAAGGATGAAAAAATCAAACAGTACATAAAAGAGCTGGAGGTGATGAATGTCAGGTATAGCGACGCCCAGCGACAATTAGATTCCTACTGGAAGCATGAATATGAAATCGAATCGGCGCAGGTGCTAGAAGAAAAGATCGCGCGCTATCAAAAAGATTATCCCAAACTCCAGGAGCTCCGCCAAGATATCTGTGTCGGCGAAAGCCCGCAATTCCTTCGTGTTCTGCGACAGATTGTGCCGCTCAGCCAGATGACGATCCCGGCCTGGATTAACGGGGAATCGGGCGTTGGCAAAACTGCGCTGGGACGGTCGATGCATTATTTAAGTCCCAGAAGCAACAAGCCGTTTCAAATCTTCGAGGCGATCGAATTTTCTGCTGCTGATCCCATGATTGTATTGGGAAAACTATTTGGCTTTGGCCCCGGACATGGGCTGAGCGGAATCAATAAAAATGGACAAAGCGGAATTCTCGAAGAATGTAATGGAGGAACACTGATTATTGATGATGTTGATGCCTTGCCCCTGGATACACAAGCTCAATTGTTGCGCGTGGTTGATGGTTTGTATTTTCATCCTGCAGCCGGCAAAACGCGAAATATCAATTCCGATATTCGCTTCATCTTTATTTCCAATGTCAATTTAGAACAAAGGGTGAATGAAGGTCTATTCCGCAAAGATCTATTTCGCAGAATGGGTGGCAGCATAAATAAAATAGAAATTCCCCCATTAAGAAAAAGGAAATCTGACATTCCTATTTTGTTGAATCATTTTATTTCCAAATATAATAACCGGAACAAAATAGATTTGCGCCTCGATGAAAAAGCGCAGCAGCTTTTAGCTGCCCACGATTATGCTGAGGGCAATATCGGCGAATTGAGGATGATAATCGAACTTGCCTGTGAAAGCGTTCGCATCGAGGGTGAGAAATTGATCAAGCCAGTTCACTTGCCGCCCAATTTGAAAAATACTATCACAGTAAAAGTAGTTACTCGAACCAACGAATCCGAGACAACCGTCTTCACTGAGAACGAAAAGAAAAAATTGGCCGTTTTACGTGACAATCGGTTTCGCATGGAAATATCAGAAGAACAATTGGGCTTTAAGCGCGGCTCGCGAACCCTTTCCCATTATTTGCGCGGCATCTGCCTCAAAGCCTTAGCTGCCTGCAACTGGAACGTCGCTGAAGCTGCTAAATTGATTTCAGCAGCGACTGATGGCAAAAGTGCTGACATGATAAAATCTAAAAT
>CAZNDR010000601.1:0-2786 GCA_964571835.1 uncultured Cytophagia bacterium
ATTTTATCGTTTCCTTTGAAACCGTAATGGCCGATGAAACCGAACCGCTGCAATTTTCACAAATATAGCCGCCATCCATCAAAGAAAAACGCACCTCAGTTTTGATTTCTGAGCGGTGACAAATTTTGCATGAATCAAAATGTGGATTAAAACCACTGAGGTACAAAAATTTGAGAATGAACCAAAAAAAAATATTTAATGGCTCGGCGGTGGATTTTTCCATTTCTGTCAGCGAATCAACGAACACCTGAAACAAGTAAAGATTTGACTGCTCCATTTGGGTCTTTTCGACCAGTTCACAAAAAAAAGTGCTTAAAGCGTATTTCTCCAAATTCGCTTTTAGCTTGACAAAACCATGGATGATGTCAGCCTGGCTTAAAAGCTGCAAATCGCGCGTCTCTTTAAAATAGTAGACAATGGCTATATGATTGAGTGGTTCCAGTGTGCCGTAAAAGCGGCTCTTCAAACCTCGTGAGCCCTTAGCGACCACTTTTATCTTGCCATTTTTTTTTGCATACAATGTGAGTATTTTGCTGGTTTCTCCCAGACGTTGGGTTTTCAGTACAATAGCTTCTGTTTTGTGCAGCGACATTTACATCCTTGAATTTAACCTGTAAAATAGATACGGTGCCATAACCACAAAAAGCAAAACTAAAATCCACAACCGTCCGGCAAAAATATTGTAATCATTAAATAGCCGGCTCCAGGGAGTAGCCATCACATAATGTCCGAAAATAAATTCAAATGAAATTGTCAGAGTGAGCCAGATGAGACCAATGGTCAATGCCTGAGATGAAGATTGAATTTTCCATTTCAGGCTAAGCACCCATACAAACAATCCAAAAAATAAAATACCAGTAAAGCAAGAAATTTGATGAGCACATAATTCGCCCAAATATTTTTTATAGGTGAACTCTCTTAGCGTTCCATTAAAAATGCCAATGAATGGCATCGCCAGCCAGAACAAAGTGTATTTTAAAACCATATTTTTTCGCTCGCACCATTGGTCAGCTTGATCGGCAATGTTATTTTTCCGCCACTGCTAGCATTTCAAAATCATTGGCTGTTAATTCTCGTTCGCGGCTGAACACGCCCGTTTCGCCATCAAAAATTTCGATCTTTTCGAAAGCCAAATTCTTCAAATACCAGTATATCTCTGATAGTGCAAAAAACCGTTCATTGCACCGAATTGTTTTTTTTGCCCGAATCATCAACAAAATCCGGTGTCGAATATTTACTGAATGTTTTTAAATCAAAGGTTAACTCACGAGTGCTTGTCTCATCGGAACTTTGGTTGAGAAAATCTTTCACTGAATGATAATGCTGAAAAAGCGCATTGAATCAGGTAAAAATAAATTTGCCGTTTTCCTGAATGGCATTCGCGGCTTTTTTTAACATCTGCAAATTCATCTCATCGATTTCCATCCGCGAGAAGGCGCCTTCACAAAGCATGATGGCAGCTGCAAATTTTTCGGCAAATTTAAAATGGCGGGCGTCTTTCTTTTTTGCCAAAGAACATCGACGTTGGCAGCATGTGCCTTATCTTTTGCCCGATTCAATTGAGCTTCTGAGAGATCTATCCCGGTTATTCTGTAGCCTCGTTTTGCCAATTCGATGGCATGCTTGCCAGTGCTACGACCAATGTCCAAAATATTTTTCGTTTTATCAAAATTTAATTCTTTCTCAATACAATCAACTTCGGTGATTGTCCCCTGAGTAAAAGACTCTCGCTCGTAAAAATCGGCATGCTTTTCGAATAGCTTTTTGTATCATTGTCTCATATTGAAAAAAATCGAATCCCTTCTAATCGCTTTATATCATTTTTTAGCTAACCGACGGAATCACAAATACGGCAGAAACATCGTTATCAAGCCCAAGTAAATTAGCAGCCCCAGCACGTCATTAGAAGTGGTAATAAATGGGCCAGTCGCAATCGCCGGATCGATATTTATTTTTTTCAATAAAACTGGGATCGAAGCGCCAACAAACGCTGCCATCATAATAATGAAAAACAACGTGCTGCCGAGCAGCATGCCAAATTTAGGTTGCTGAAGGAACAATGAAATAACACCAAATAATAGCGCACCACAAATCAATCCATTCAGCAGCGATACAAAAATCTCTCTGAATAGCCGTCGACGAACTTCGAATAATTCAATTTCTCCAGTAGCCATTCCTCTAACCATAATGGTAGCTGATTGAATGCCGGCATTTCCTCCCATCGCCATAATGATAGGGATGAAAAAAGCCGCAGCAATAATTTGGTTCAATGATGCTTTGTAGCGACTCAAAATGAAAGCGGAGATGAGCTCGCCAGCAAAACTGACAATCAGCCAAGGCAAGCGCACTTGCGAAATTCTTAAAATGGACGTTTCTCTGAATATCTCCTCGTCGGTGATCCCTGCCATGCGCTGCATATCTTCGGAGGCTTCTTCCTCCATGACATCGACTACGTCATCGAAAGTGATTCTTCCTACCAAGGTATCATTTTCATCCACTACCGGGACTGAAACCAGATCATATTTTTTGACGATATTGGCAACTTCCTCCTGATCCATCGACGTGTCAACTGAGATTACCTCCCGCTTCATTATTTTTGAAATAGGGGTGGTTCCCTCGGCAATAAATAGCTCCTTTAGCGAGAGAATGCCCACTAATTCGTTATTATCATTTAAAACATAGACATAGAAAATATCGCCAACGTCCTCAGAACGGCGGCGCACTTCAAGCCGTGTTTCATCGACCGTCGCATGCATATTCACCGCGATGAACTCTTTGCCCATGAT
>CAZNDR010000602.1:0-2778 GCA_964571835.1 uncultured Cytophagia bacterium
CCATTACTAGCTTTTATGATATTATCTAAAAATAGCTGATTTTTCAAATCAGGAATTGATGAGATATTCTTGGCCAACTGATCGAGGCAAAGAATCCGAAATTGTTTACCATCAAAATTTCTGCTCCTAAATGAGCAATGCCTTTGCTATTATTTTTGAATAGCAGTGTTTTGCCTCAGATGGAGATGGAAATTAAATTAAAAGACAAAATGCAAGGCATGAGACAGCAAGAGGAATTAAAAAAGGCAAAACGAGGCTTGTTTATGCAAGCTGTAACTTCGACTAAGCATTATTAAATTCCACCCGGTTTGCTGCAAAAAAAAAGAGAAGGTAGATGAAACCTTCTCTTTTTATTTTGGCTATTTCAAAATAGTTATTTCTTTTCTTTTTCAGTTTTAGCCTGTTCGCACTTCGCTTTGCATTCTTCGCTGGCTTGTGGACAGCAAGCGCCTTCTTTTTTAGCATTGTGCATATGGGCTTTATTGCCTTCTTTGGAGCAGCAATCCTTGCTGCATTCTTTCTCGCAGTTGGCAGTAGCTGAATGCGGGCATTTTTTATCTTCAACTTTGACTACCTTGGCTGCTTCTTTGGCTGCTTTTTCAGTCACTTTCTTATCTTGCGCTTGAGCCAGCAGAACAAAACTGAACAATAAAATCACAGCTAACGAGATGATGCTTAGCAGTTTAATTTGTTTCATGGTGATTCCTTTCACGTTAAAATGAATTATTTATTGGTACAATTAGTTGATTGTTGACATTCCTTCTTGCCTGATTCACTTAGCAAATTCAACTCTGATGAGCAATTACATTTTGCTTCTCGATCAAACCGGTTTTTCAAAATAGTCAAAAATTTCTTTTGCTGTTCTGCATTTAGTATTTCTTTTCTTTGCAACAAATAATAAATAACCTGCTTTTGTAAGGATGCTTGTAAACTATTGACCTTATCGACTTGCTGCTCTATTTTAACAAGATCCGCTGGCTCTTCAGCCAATAGCTTTATCAATTCTGATCGATCGGCATTTAAATTTCTATTAATACTATCGGCAATGGTATGGAAGGCGGCGCTTTTATTTTTCATATCTGTTATTTGAGAGTCGGTCAGAGAGAGCTCTTGGCAGAGAAAAATTCCCTCGCTTTTAGACTGCCGAGCAGCGCAGCTTTCCGGCCTGCCACAGCAGCGATGATAAGTAAACGTGGCAAAGGCTGACAAATTGATTACCAAAAATACAGCTAACAAAATAGATAAAAAGTTTCGCTTCACAAGAGCCCTGCTATTCTAATTCCATCGTTAAATAAACTTTGCCGAGCGACTGGCTGGGCAAATTATCAAACGAGTTGATATAAGTATCATTTTCAAAATCTTCATTAATGATTGCTGAAGCACTATTTACTGGTGATTCATTGGCGGTCAAATTGGGCGAACTTCCCAGATAAATGCCCAACAAAACGGAAATACTAAAAATTAAAATCCATACCACTTGAGCGCCCACAGGTAGCAGCCTAACCGGAAGCCAAGGTACTGCTTGATGACGGTTTTCGTGTTGGGAAATTTTTAAATAAAGCTTCTGCCATAGAAAAGGTGCCGGTTCTATTTTTTGAATCTCTTTTGCCGGTCGATAAATTTCTGCCAGCAACTTGAGCTCCCTTTGACAAGCAGCACAATCAGATAAGTGATCATCCATTTGCTTTTTCAGATTTGAGGAAAGCTCTAAATCGATATAAGTTAAAAAACTTCTTTTCGCTTCTTGGCACGTCATGATTCTTTTCTCTCATTACTGAATTAGACACAACACTGCCCATTATCATTCGCTCGAATTTAGAAATTTTTTAAGTAAGGAAGAAGCCGCTGACACAAATTTTCTTTTGCTCTGGCTAATCTGGATTGAATGGATGAAACCGAACTGTTCATCACCTGTGCGATTTCCTGCAGCGACATATTCTCGTAGCGCTGGAGAATCAGGGCAGTACGCTGATTTTTGGGCAACGAATTTATCGCCGCCTGAACAATTTTCTCCTTCTCTTTTAGCTCAACCAAATGGTCCGGCTGATTTTCTTCAGCTAATACCAGACTTTCCTTTAAACTTTTTCTCTCATCTGTTCTGTCACTAATTGAAAAAAAGCTTAATTTATTGAGTCTTCTTTTATAATTCAGACAAAGGTTTATAGTGATGCGGTAGATCCAAGTAGAAATTTTTGATTGCTGTCTGAAAGTTTTGGCCGCCAGATAAATTTTGAAAAATACCTCCTGGCATAGATCTTCGGCTTCTTGGCGATTTTTGGCAAAGCGATAACACAGATTAAAGACGCTTGGCTGGTAAGATTCAAAAAGAGTCTTAAAAGCTTGAACATCGCCAGAGGCTATTTTTTTAAGAAGGTCAGTTTCTTGCACAATGCCTGTTTATAAATGCTTCAAATAATATTACTATTCAACATAATAAAAAAGAAAAGGTTCGATTAAAGTTGAACTGCAAAATATCTCTGTCAACATACAATTCGATAATGGAGTTAAGCCGTAAGGCTTTTTTGATTTTCAACTCAATTTTAGGTGAAGATTTTCCAACTGGCCATTCACATTTGTTATTAATGAATTAAAATTTGTGTTGACAAAATGATTTTTCTTTTCTATATTGCACCAACTTCATCATTTGATCAGAGTTCGGGAAAGAATTTTCCTTTTATTAAAGAGACCTTTATGGTTGATCAAATCCCACAATCTTGCACCTCAAACCAGCCAAAGCTGCAGGAGCCGGTTCGAGGCGCTATTCGCACTAGGCACTAT
>CAZNDR010000603.1:0-2752 GCA_964571835.1 uncultured Cytophagia bacterium
AGCATCATGATGATTACCGCAAGGACAATAGCGGTGATCATGACCGCAATATGTTTTGCCAAGCCAACGGCTGTAATTACCGAATCCAAAGAAAACACCATATCCAACATGGCAATCTGGATGAGAACACTGATAAAATTTTTTGTTCGCTTTTGCGGCGAAAACTCTGCCTTTCCTTCTAAATTGGTATGAATTTCATGTGTACTTTTTGCCAATAGAAAAAGACCTCCTAGTATGAGAATTACATCGCGACCTGATATTTGCTGAGATAAAATGGTAAACCAGGGAGAGGTCAAATTCATGATCCAGGTCAATGAAAGCAGCAACAAAATTCGGGTAATCATAGCCAGTGCCAGACCAATCGTCCGAGCACGATTCCTTTGCCGCTCAGGCAAGCGACCGACAAGCACCGAAATGAAAATAATATTATCGATGCCAAGGACGATCTCCAGTGCGGTGAGTGTCGCCAGCGCAATCCAGGCTTCAGGATTGGTAATCAATTCCATAGATTTTTTCCTTCGTTTAAAAAAATAAGACTGTCCAGCTTGGCGTTCTTAACACCAAGTTTTAATATACAAGATACCAAGCCTCAAAGTTTCACAAAGAAATTACCATCTATTATTTTCGGTATTTAAAACACGATATCAATTTTTTTTATAACCGATCACAGGGCATTTAAAATAAATTATCCTCTGATAAAAAAAATCTTACGCCTATCTTTAACATTTCTTATATTTGCTTGGCAAGAAGGCTAATAGGAAGAATTAACTCACAAAGGAGCATATGGTCATACGCGGCCGGGATTTCAGTACTTCGGATTTTATGGCTCATCCCTAAAATAATCTCTGCACATCCTTTTACAACTCGGCTCTATGGCAAAGGTGAAACCAAACCTAAAAGAATGGAGTGAATTTTATAGTGGCGTCAGCGCGCAGATCTTCATCAACTGCACTGGCAACCGTAAAGATGAAGCTGGCAAATTTGCCAGACGTCGGCTGCATGAAATCGATTCGCTATGAACATTTCCGGAGGTGTCCGGCGTTGGACTGGCCGATAACGTTGCTGAACGAGGCCTTCGCTTCGGTGTGCTTTGATTAAAAGAAGTCGAGGCACCTGAAGGGAAAAAAGCCATCGTTGGGTAAAGCGGATATTAACCCTGAGATAAGATGCCCACTTGAGAAATATCCGGTGCTATGACATTCTGGTTGATGCCAGGAACGCTTATTTCAAAAAATAAAAATCCGATCTATCGTGGATATAGCCATGGATTATTATTACAAAACGCTAAACACTGTGATTGGTTATCGAAAGCTGTTTTTAAATTGGTGTTTTTTTGCCTTGACATTTTTAATTTATTTCTTAAATTAGCTCAGGCAATTTTGAAAATAATCAGCTGATGTTGTTTTGATTTTATGAAAACTAATGGCAATTTTTTTTTGAGGAGGCAGAAATGTCAGCGCAGACGCGGAGAGAATTTTTGAAATTAACTGGTTCATCGATGGCCATTGGTGTTTTAGGTGGATTGATGGAGAACTGCACATCAAAACAGGCGGAGGTATCAACATGGACCGGTTTTAACTACGCCATGTGCAATGAAAGCATGCGCGAACTGCCGTGGGCAAAGCAGTGCGAAATTGTCGCCGGTGCTGGTTACAAAGGAATCGAGATCGCTTCGTTCACTTTAGTCAAGGAGAGTGTGAAAGAATTGACATCGGACCAGCGAAGCGAATTGGTGAAGACGATGGCAGATAACGGATTGGCATGCGCTGGCTTGCATTGGTTGCTGGCGCCACCACCATCAGGATTACATTTCACCACACCCGATAAAGCAGTACGAGGAAAGACAGTGGATTATCTCCACTCATTGATCGATTTTTGTAGTGATTTAAATGGGGAAATGATGATTTTTGGTTCGCCGAAACAGCGTAATGCCCTAGGAATTTCTGTGGACGAGGCCAAGAACTATTTTGTTGAGGGATTATTAACAGTAGCAGACCATGCCCAGCAGCGCGGAGTCAAGATTTTAGTCGAGCATCTCGACCACACGCAAACCGATGTGGTCAATACATTAGCTGAAGCCAAAGCCATCGTGGAGGCGGTAAATCATCCGGCAATTCAAATGATGTTTGATTTTCACAATACTTTAGATGAAACCGAACCGTTGGAAATGCTGATCAAAAAATTTTATGATAAAATTTTTCATGTCCATGTGCAGGAAAAGGACGGCAAACATTTGGGAATGGGAAATGCTGCCAATGATTTTGTGAAAGCTTTTCAAATGTTGAAAGATCTGGGATATCAAAGATGGGTATCACTGGAGGTTTTCGATTTTGCGCCAGGCGGGACCGTGATTGCGCAAAAATCGATGACGGTGCTGAAACAGATTGAAGCAAAACTCAATTAACAAGATTTTTAATTCTTGGTTCATGAAAGAAGCGAAGGGGCAAGGATATTTTCAGTAGATTCCTCTTGGTGTGTCTGAAACTAATGCCAAAAGAGTGAGTTAAATGAGCGAATGAAATTGGATTTTAGCTTCAGGTGAAATGCCTTTTGTGAGAAGGAGTCAGGATGACAAAAAAAATTTTTGTTATTTTACTGGTTGTTGGTTTTACCAGCATGGCCATTTTTGCAGTGGCTAGCACGTCCAGCGGGGAGGCTGGTTATCAATTTTTGCGGACCTATGCTGGCGCTAGGCCATCAGCAATGGCTGGCGCTTTCATTTCCTTGCCTGGTGATATCCATTCGATTTATT
>CAZNDR010000604.1:0-2749 GCA_964571835.1 uncultured Cytophagia bacterium
CTAAATAGTTAGGAAAAGATATTTTTTATGCTATTGCCTGCCAATTTTATTATGGCTTGATGTGAAAGAACCATTATGAAGACCGGATTTTAAAGGCAAAACTTCTTTTTCTCGAGAAGGAGAAACAAATCAATTCTCAAAAATGGATTTAAAAATAGAATATCGCTGGCGTTGCTCATGCTGTCTCCGTTGTTTTTTTTGAGTTCCTGCCGAAGTCAGATTGTACCCACATTTGATCAGGAAAACGCTTACCAGTTGCTCAAACAGCAATGCGCTTTTGGCGCGCGCGTGCCGGGCAGTGAAGCGCATAAAAAGTGCCGTGATTTTTTGGTGGAAACATTACAAAAATACACCAATCGCGTCAGCACTCAATCATTTCAGGCAACCATATCGCCATCGAGCAAAACCGTTGTTTGTCAAAATATTATTGCCAATTTTAATCTTGAAAATAGCCACCGGATCTTGCTTTGCGCTCATTGGGATACGCGTCCCTGGGCTGATCGCGATCCGGATCCGGCTAATCATCAATCGCCAGTTTTAGGCGCCAATGACGGCGCCTCTGGCGTTGCTGTGCTGCTGGAAATTGCCCGTCAGATTAACATTCTTAAACCTAAATATGGCGTGGATATGGTTTTTTTTGATGGGGAAGATTTTGGCTCCTACGGTGATAATGACAGTTGGGCGCTTGGTTCCAAGCATTTCGCCAATAATATCCCTTCGCAATATCACCCAGAATTTAGCCTTCTGCTCGATTTGATCGGCGATGCCAATCAGCAATTGTACATTGAAAAAAATTCCTACCAGTATGCACGCCAAATAGTCGATCGTGTCTGGCATAAGGCACAGCATTTGGGTATCAGTGAATTTATACCAGAAGTTAAACATGATATTTATGATGATCATCTCAATCTCTTGTTAGTCGGTATCCCCTGCATTGACATCATCGATTTTGATTATGATTATTGGCATACCATTGACGATACGCCCGACAAGTGCAGCGCACTAAGTCTGGGGAACGTTGGCAAAGTATTAATGGCGCTTTTGTATGAATAATATGAATGACCAGTCAAAAAGCTGATTGGGCTATAGCCCACGTGATTTCGCATTTCATGAGTTTCTCCGCCATAAATGGTGGAGCTATTCATGAAAAGTGAATAGCTCCGTTCTGTAGAACGGAGATCTTTTAATTTCCCCACCAATTCGTTGGGCTTTAGCCCTTCAGTTCCTTTGGTTTTTTTTAACTGGTCATTCATATCATTATTAAAAATGTGAGTAATAGGTCTGGAAAGAAAATGCTTGACTTTGTTACGCCTACAGGAGTGATCATTTCTGTCGGTACTATCTCAAATATGCTCATCAAGGATAATGACCAATTCCATCAGGGAAAGCCAGACCTGGGCACTGCCAGGCTTGATGCAACATTATTCCTGGCAACGTCAGCGGGATCGACCTGGCAGGCGCAAGCCGGAAAGCTCCAATAACTTCATTTGGCATCATTTAGAAAAGTTAATAAATCGAAGATCCGGGTTGAAAAAGCTTGCCGCACTTAATAATAAGAACAACATTTGTTGCTCGCGACAGCGAGAAGATGGAGCAGAAAATAATTTAGGATTTTAAAAGGTCGTTAACAGCACTGAGTAGCTCATCTTGAGCAAATGGCTTGGTCAGCGCACGAGCTGCGCCAACACTGATAGCTAATTTTAGATAGCTTTCCGGACCGATTCGACCGCCGCCAGAAATAGCAATAATTTTAATTTGCGGATTTCTTTTGCGTACCTCGAGAATTGTTTCAATGCCTTCCTTTTCAGGCATGATCAAATCGGTAATCAAAATCTGTGGAGAAAAGCTATCAATTATTTTTAATGCCTGTTTTCCATCTTCGGCCAGAGATACTTCATGCTCTTGGCGCTCTAACATCCTTTTTAGCATGTCGCGAATAGCCAATTCATCATCAACAACTAAAATACGAGCCATTATTTTTTTTTCCGATCTGCAAGTTATTTAAGACTTGCCTAAGAGTTAAAGAAATTTCAGTTTGAGAAAAAGGTTTTAAGATAAAATCCTTTATGCCTAACTGTTCTGCTTTTTCACTATTTATCACATTGCGCGAACCGGTGGTGAGAATGATGGGAATGTCAGGGCGAAGGCTCAATAGTTCTTTTGCCAGTTGAGTGCCAGTCATGTCGGGCATAGTGAAGTCGGAAATTATCAGATCAAAATTGTATGGATTATCTTGGAATAGTGCTAACGCCTCGAGACTGTTGGTCTTTGCACTAATCCGATAATTGAGTCGCTCTAACATGGTCTTAAGCATTTGGACCAGTTCGACTTCGTCGTCAATGACAAGGATATGCTCCTGATTGCCTTTGAAAGACTGTTGCTCTTTTGCTAAATGTTGGAAAGCATCGGATTGAATCAGCGGCAGAAAAACCTGAAAGCGGCTTCCTTTGCCCGGTTCGCTTTCAACAGTAATTTCTCCGCCATGATTTTTTATAATGCCATGAGCCACGGACAAGCCCAAGCCAGTACCTTCGCCAACTGGTTTGGTCGTGAAGAAAGGTTCAAATATTCTTTCCATGGTCTTTTTATCCATGCCAATGCCAGTATCACTCACCTGAAGACGAATGTAATCACCTTTCTTGAGATTTTCAAAGCCCTGAATTATTTGCTCATCCAATTCTACGCGATCTAATTTAACCTCTAATGTGCCGCCTTGTTCACGCATGGCATAAGCGGCATTAGTGCACAG
>CAZNDR010000605.1:0-2747 GCA_964571835.1 uncultured Cytophagia bacterium
ATGTCAAGAAATAAATTACAAATCTGCATAATTCTTCCTTGAATATTTAGAAAAATTATTTTATATTGACTTGCCTTAAAAATAACCTTAGCGATTTGGATGTCGATTATTTTTTTGCAGCCGCTAAAGACAAAGTTACAGAATGATGAAGGAGTTATCATGAGCCAGCATGAGCGATTCAGATTTAAAGACAAAGACCTTTTGTTGAAAAAAGCGGAGAACTTGCAAATTGAATTGCCATTTTCCGAAACCATTGATATCCTGTTTGACGAGGTGAAGATAAGTGATAAGGTTGTTCCCAATCGGTTTGTTGTTCATCCCATGGAAGGTTTTGATGCCGATGAGACAGGAACGCCGGGCGAATTGAGTTTTCGACGCTATAAACGTTATGCCGCCGGTGGCAGCGGGCTCATCTGGTTTGAAGCCACGGCTGTTGTTCCCGAAGCCCGATCAAATCCACGGCAATTTTGGCTTCAGCAAAAAAATGTACATGTTTTCGAAAAATTGGTAGACGAAACGCGCCAGATAGCCCGACAGAATTTTGGTAATAAACACGAGTTGACTTTGGTGCTTCAATTGACCCATTCGGGTCGGTATTCGAAACCGGCTGGCAAACCAGCTCCCATTATCGCTCATCACAGTGAAATACTTGATCCCAAGCTAAAATTAGCCGCCGATTATCCCTTAATTTCCGATGACGAATTGGACGACTTACAGGAAAAATTTGTTACAGCCGCCCGATTGGCAGCGGCTGCTGGTTTTGATGGCGTCGATATCAAAGCCTGTCATCGTTATCTGGTGTCAGAACTGCTGGCGTCATTCACCCGGCCTGATAGTAAGTACGGCGGTTCTTTTGCAAACCGCATCCGCTTTTTGCTGGAGACAGCACAACAAATAAAAGCCAATATCAAGAATATTTTTGTCACCAGCCGACTCAATGGTTTTGATGCTATCAAATATCCCTACGGCTTTGGAGTTTCCGAGACCGATTTTTTAAAGCCAAATCTGCAGGAGACGAAACGACTCATCGCTGAACTGATCAAAATTGATTATCCAGTGTTGAATTTGACAATTGGCAATCCCTATTTAAATCCGCACATTGGCAGGCCATACGATTTTCCTGTCGTTGGAGCAGAAGCTCCAGCAGAACATCCTTTGGTCGGTGTAGCAAGGATAATTCAGGTGGCCGGTGAAATTCAAAAATCCTTTCCCGAATTGCCGATCATCGGCACTGGTTATTCCTGGCTGCGCCATTTTTTTCCGCATGTTGCGGCTGCAGTGGTGGCGCAAGGAAAAGCGACTTTGATTGGTCAGGGCAGAGGCGCCTTTGCCTATCCTGATTCAGTGAAGGATTTGAAAGAAAAGGGATTTATGGATCCTCACAAAGTTTGCGTGACCTGCTCCGCTTGCACACAAATAATGAGGGATGATGGCAGAGCCGGCTGCGTTATCCGGGATAACAAAATCTACGGACCTGAGTATCGCCAGGCGCGCAATAAAGCTGCTGATAAATTGAGAAGGGAAGCTGAGAGATGTCGCGACTGCGATTCTGCCATGTGTCAGCTTGCCTGTCCGGCTGGTTTGGATGTTCCCGGTTTTATCAAAGCGTATGCTGAAGGAGATATCGAGAGAGCTTATTCTATTTTATCAGACAATAATATTTTCCCGGAAATGTGTGCGCTGATCTGTCCGACTGAAGTGCAGTGCGAAGGCGCCTGTCTGGAAAATTTGTTGAATGCAGCGCCAGTGACTATTTCCGCAATTCAGCGCGCTATCGCTAGGCAGGCGCAAGAGTTAGGATTTGCCACCATTAACATTCCTCAAAAATTTTCTGGCAGAAAAGTAGCAATCGTTGGTGGTGGACCAGCCGGTATTGCCTGTGCCGCAAAACTTCTGCAAAGCGGTCATCAAGTTGAGATATTGGAAAAAGCTTCGGCACTAGGAGGTGTACCGGGAACAGCAATTCCGCTACAACGAATCGATGCCAACGTCATCGCTGCCGAAGTGGGCAAATTGTTCGAAAAAGCACAGGCAACTGGACGATTGAAAATTCATACCAATTATCCGCTATGTGCAGAAGTTGATATTGAAGCCATATCAAGGGATTTCGACGCCGTGTTTCTCGGATTTGGATTGTCAGCCTCGATGAGCCTTCCCAGCGCTACTTGCCATCCATTAGGCGTAGAAGATGCCATTTCTTTTCTCAAGCGAATGAAAGCAAAATCAGATCTATCGATTAGCAAGAAGGTAGCCGTACTTGGTGGCGGCAACACGGCGATGGACGCGGCAGTGGTGGCCAAGGAAAATGGCGCTGGCGATGTTTACCTTATTTATCGCCGTTCCTTTAATGAACTGCCCGCCTGGCCTAAAGAGCGCGATGTAGCGCTGGCAAAGGGTGTCCATTTTTTAATTTTGTCCCAGCCCATTGATTATGTCAGCGAAAACGGCAAATTGACTGGTTTAAAAATTGTCCGCACTGAATTGGGTGAACCCGATGACAGTGGCAGGCGTAGACCCATAGTGATCAAAAACAGTGAATTTATTTTAAGGGTCGATCAGGTGATCGAAGCCATTGGTCAGCGCATCGACGAAGACACAAAACGTGCCATCGCAAGCATTCACTTGAATAAAAAGGGCTGGATTCAAGTCGATGAAAATTTTGCCACCTCAATGAAAAATGTCTTTGCTGGCGGCGACATTATCAATGGCGGTACGACTGCAGTACAAGCAGTGGCAGAGGGAATGAA
>CAZNDR010000606.1:0-2747 GCA_964571835.1 uncultured Cytophagia bacterium
TGAATAGGCTGAGTCAATTCAGGCAGTGAAACAGTCACTGCACTCCACCATTTTTCAGCGACTTAATAACTGTAAAATAACTTCCTTTTAGAAATTTAGGTATCGCGTGAATTGTAAAATTCATAAATACGAAAAATCGATTCGCCCCGGGTTTTTGCTGAATCCTCGGCGGCTGAAATTGTGCTTGACATTTTAAAAGAAAAGGCTTATTTTTCAACCGAAAATTTCCGCTCAAAAGGAATGGCTAGGCTGACCTGGCAATTTTTGTCAAAGAAAGAGAGTGAGAATTTTTTTCAATTGAGGCAAGAGAAGCGGCTGTTTCAGCATAAAAAAACGTTTCTGCCAGTTAACGATGGGTAACAATCAGCGCTGGTAAACAGAGGCCAGCGCCAATTCGCTCTGGGACGGCAAGCATCGTCTGTTTGGAAATAAGTTTTGTTTTTTCAAATTAATTAAATTAATAATGGTTTACGAATGGATAAAAAAAAGCAAAAGAAGATACTATTATATTTGGGGATAAAATTGGGCTGGCTGATAATTTTGGTGCTGGGTAAATTAATATTCATCAAAGAAAAGAACAAAAAATATGTCCGGCAAGTGCAGGAAAAAAAAGCCAAATTCATTTACGTGCTGTGGCATGGAAAAATACTGGTGCCAATCTATGTGCATCGTGGAGAAAAGATTGTGCCGATGATCAGCTTGCATGATGATGGTGAACTGATAGCGCAGACGATTTACAAACTTGGCTATCGTCCAGTTCGTGGCTCCAGCACGCGAGGCGGGCAAAAAGCTTTTTATGAAATGGTACGCCGCATCAATCAAGGTGCTGTTGGGACGATGATTCCGGATGGTCCCAAAGGGCCACGTCATCAACTGAAACCAGGCACGCTTTACATTGCTCAACAAACTGACGCATATTTATTACCGATCTCTTATTCTTCAAATCGACCGCTGATATTTAATAGCTGGGACAAATTTATGCTGCCCTTACCTTTTTCAAAAAATATTATGATTTACGGCGAGCCTATTAAGGTGCCAGCCAGTACATCAGCACGTGAGCTGGTTAAAATCCGAGCAAGCTTAGAAAAACAGATGGTCGAATTAGATTTGCAGGCTGATGAATATTTTCGAAAATAGAATCCTGTCAACAATTCTGCTGCCCCTCTCACTTATCTATGGCATGATTGTTAAAGCGCGAAACCTGTGCTACGACGCTGGTTTTTTCTCGATAAAAAAAATTGATCGCGGCAAAGTAATTAGTGTCGGCAATATTGCTGTCGGAGGCACAGGAAAAACGCCGGTGGTTAAATTTTTGGCAACTTATCTTCAGAGCATGGGCTTAAAAGTTGCTATTTTGAGCCGGGGCTACAAACGGCAGAGCAAGGGCATGGTGCTGGTGAGCGATGGCACGAACCTTTCCGCTGATGTTCAGCAAGCGGGCGATGAACCCTATTTTTTAGCCAAGACGCTCCCTGGAGTAATCATCGCCGTTGAGGCCGATCGGTACAGCGCAGGTCAATATCTCAGCCGACATTTTAAACCCGATGTTATTTTGCTTGATGACGCTTATCAACACCGGCGAATCTTCCGCGACCTAAATATCGTTCTTGTTGACGCATCGAGAGGCTTGGGTAATGGGCACTTATTGCCAGCTGGTTTTTTGCGGGAACCTGTTTCCAGCCTGAAGCGGGCGCATCTGATCTGGTTCACCAGAGCTGACCAGTCCAATTTCTTAAAACCACTTGAGGAAAAGTTTCGCCAAATTCATCCTTGCCCGCAGATCACGAGTTCGTTTGCTCCTGTCCATCTAATTCATTTTAGCTCACAGAAAAAATACACTCCGACTTATTTAGCAAACAAAAAAGTTGTTTTATTCTCGGGGATTGCCAATAATTCTTCATTTGAAAAATTAATTTTGAATTTGGGTGCACAAATTTTTTATCATTGGAAATTTCCAGATCACCATTTTTATTCACCACAACAAATCGCCGAGATCGAAGTTCAGAGGAAAAAGCTAAAAGCAGAAATGGTCATAACAACCGAGAAAGATGGTTATCGTCTGACTAATTTGAAGGCAGTTTCTGAGAATTTCTATTATTTGACGATTGAAGTGAAAATAGCAACAGGCGAAAACTATTTATCCGAGACACTGGCGACTCTTTTTAATTCTCATTTTCGGATAGACTGAAGCGTATTTCTATATTTCTATCGGTAAAAAAGTAAGTACTGAATTTAACAAATTAATCTTCGTTGAAATAGTTTAGCTAGCTGAAGAGCTGTTTGCTGAAAATATCAAATGCCAAAGCGACCATGACTCAATGCCATTATTCTTTTCATGTCTAAGCCCTTAGCTTTGGCGTGAAGCTGAATCTGATATCTAAAAAACAAAATAATGTCTTGGCTAGAACAATTTATCAGCAATTTCAGATCAAGAAACTAATTATATTTGGCTCTTAGGCTTATGGTACGTCAATTTATGATAGCGATTTAGAACTGTGAATTTTCACAGATTTGAGCGGAAAAAGAAGAATAGATTTGATTCGAGAATCCGTCGAGAACTGAGTTTATTTAAAATCCCATTCACTATGCTGCGGCATAAAAGCAAAGAGTTTCGTGATCGAGCCGCACTAAAGAATACTTTTGAATTTAAGATTTTAAACAAGGGAAATTAAATAAATGGAAAACCAAAAAGTCGGCCAGGAATAGTTTGATCTTGCTCTGATGGCTTTAGCTGCTGCCAAATATTT
>CAZNDR010000607.1:0-2743 GCA_964571835.1 uncultured Cytophagia bacterium
GAGTTTATTTTTTAAACGAAAGGATTAAATATGTTTTATTAATCATTGTCTCAATTGAATCTATTCGATTTTCGAACACATAGCAGCCCCCTTGCTGAATCAACCGACGTCCTTCACTTTTTGAAGAAACAAGACCTACCATAGCCATTAAATCGACTATATTAATCCCTCTGTCCAATTCAGCTCTTTTTAATAATGAAGCAGGCATACTGTCTATATCGCCATGGCCATCACCAAAAGCAGCCTGTGAAGCCTGTCTGGCTTTATTTGCTTCTTTTTCGCCATGAGTAATTTTTGTTGCTTCAAAAGCTAAAGTTTGTTTTGCTTGCCTCAGCTCTTCGCCCTGCAACCTTTTCAGTTCATTCACTTCTTTCATAGGCAAAAAGGTAAAAAAGGCTAAAAATTTGCCCACATCACGATCATCGATATTGATCCAGTACTGGTAAAACTCATAGGGAGATGTTTTTTCAGCGTCCAGCCATAAGGCACCCCTTTCGGTTTTTCCCATTTTTTTCCCATTAGCGGTCGTCAACAGTGGAAGAGTAATCCCATAACATTTTCTCGATTCCAATCGGCGAATTAAATCGATCCCGGCAACTATATTCCCCCACTGATCATCGCCACCCATTTGCACCAGACAAGTTTTGCTACGAAACAGCATCAAAAAATCATAGGCTTGCAGCACCTGATAATTAAATTCTAAAAAAGACAGACCTGATTCTAACCTGATTTTATAAGATTCCGCCGCCAACATTCGATTGACACTAAAATGGCTGCCAATAGTCCGCAAAAAATCAACATACTTCAGATCGAGTAACCAATCGGCATTATCTACAAACGAGGCTTTTCCGTTTTTGAAATCCAGATATTTGTTTAACTGCTTTATAAATTTTTGGCCATTAGATTTTATATCTTCATAAGTTAGCATCTGCCGCATTTCAGTTTTGCCGCTCGGATCGCCCACCAGGGCAGTACCGCCGCCGATGACAGCGATTGGATGATGGCCGTGTCGCTCCAGATGTTTCATAGCCATAATCGGCATCAAGCTGCCAGCGTGCAAACTGTCTGTGGTGGGATCAAAACCAATGTAACAAGCCACTTTTTTGGTTCCAAAAATCTCGCGAATTTCTTCTTCATCCGTGACTTGCTGAATAAAGCCTCTTTCTTTTAAAATATCAAAAACGTTCTCTCTTTCCAAATCAATCTCCCTAATTTTATTTGAGTGCGTAGCAAAACGTAGCGAAACTTCAGCTACGCTCAGCATGATAAAGCTGAAATGTCACGCTGAGTCCAGACAAATCGGGAAAGGGTGGTGTATCCTTTTACCAAGGCCACATTATTGGCAAAACCCACAATTTGCACTACACTCATTTTATTTTATTCTAAATTTTCCCTTCTCTTTAAAGTCTCTTTCGATCAGGCGCTGTTCATCGCGCTTAGCAATTTCTTTTCTTCGATCGACAATCGATTTGCCACGCGCTAATCCTAACTCTACTTTGGCGCGACCATTTTTAAAATATACTTTAAGCGGTACTAACGTCATTCCCCGCTCCACTACCTTCCCCGTCAGTCGTTTGATTTCTTGCTTGTGCAATAAAACTTTTCGTTCGCGTTCTGGATCATGGTTAAAAATATTACCTTGCGCGTACGGGCTAATGTGCATTTTGCACAGCAATACCTCGCCATTGCGAATAATGGCATAGCTATCTTTGAGATTAGCTCGCCCCTCGCGCAGTGACTTTACCTCGGTCCCCTGAAGCACAATGCCAGCCTCCAGCACCTCAATAATTTCGTACAGGAATCTGGCTTTTTTATTTAAAATGGTAATTTTCTTTGACATCAGCGCTTGCTCAAATTAACAATAAAGGCCTTGTTCTATAATGATGGGAAAAATAAGATTTTTCTTTTTAAAAGTCAAGAGCAAAACAAAGTACTTGACTTTTTTTGATAATATTATTACATTTGCCCGAGCAAAAACGCCGAAGTGGTGAAACTGGCAGACGCGCACGGTTCAGGGCCGTGTGAGCTTGCGCTCGTGTGGGTTCGAATCCCACCTTCGGCACTTCTTCCGCTTTTAAAAAACGACTGTCAGTGTTAGCAAATTCCACATTCCTACAAAACATTTTTTAATTGCCTCTATTTTGAAGAATAGTCCAGGCCTTTGTCATTTGAGGAGATATTGAATTACTTTTAATATGAATGACCAGTTGAAAAAAACCAAATGAACTGAAGGGCTAAAGCCCAAAGAATTGGTGGGGAAATTAAAAGATCTCCGTTCTAAAGAACGGAGCTATTCAATTTTCATGAATAGCTCCGCCATTTATGGCGGAGAAACTTATGAAATCCGAAATCACTTGGGCTTTAGCCCTATAGGCTTTTTGACTGGTCATTCATATTTTTAATGATCTTGAATCTCTTATTATTTATGAAACCTTTCTTTCCTTCTCCTCGTCAAATCAATACCAATTCACCAAAATATCAAGTAAGTCCGAATTTTTCATCAACACTGAAATTGCAGATGAATCTCAATTTTCTCAAACGACCCCAAAATCGCGGCTTAGTCTATGCTGTTATTGCAGCCAGTGGCATTCTTTATGAAATTTTCTTGTCAAAAGAAAGGCGTCTCATTTTAATTGCTGCCTATTCGATTGTCATACTCGTTGGACTGTTTTATTATTTGAAATCAATTGAATAGACACATATTTTCCAGTGGTGGCAGAATATTTTTGCCATCTTTTTGGTT
>CAZNDR010000608.1:0-2718 GCA_964571835.1 uncultured Cytophagia bacterium
GTTAAAAACGTGTCCAGCGTTTTAAAACCTTCATGCTGGCATTTAAAAATAATTATCGCTTGGAGTTGGCTATTTTCCTTTTGTTGTTTTCTCTAAAACAATTCTTCTGCCTGATAACCAGCTTTCGCGAATAGCATTAGCGCGATCCACCGTTTCATTGATCGCTTTTAAGTTCATTACCTTCACTTCCTTTCCGCTAACATGAGCGCCAATGACCAGCGACAATCCTTCTCTGCGAATTGTTATTTCGGTTTCGCTGCCGACTTTCAATGAATCGATGATTTGATTGAATTCATGATTTCCCTGGCATTTGATGCCCTTTACCGCCAGTATCTGGTCATCTATTTTCAGGCCGGCTAAAAATAGCGGACTGCTTTTAGAAAGCTGAATCACTCTGTTCGTCTCGTCCAGTATGATCTTGCCCAAATCAGCAATAGTATCGTTGGCAGCTTCCAAGATAAATCCAGCGCGCTCAAATAATTCTTCAAAGGGTAGCTCTTTATCTCCATAAACATAAAGATCAAAAAAATTGGTAAAATCTATCGACGCCACGCCGTTTAACGTATTCAGCAGAGATTCATATTGCATCGGTCGCTGCTGTTCTAAAAACCAGGATTTAATAAACCGAACTACATCGTCAATGTTTTTCAAATTATTGGTTGCATCTCGAATCTTTAAATCCATCAATAGACACACCAATTCACCTTTCAATTTCAAAATCTTTTCAGTCTCGGCATAGTTATTTTCTAAAATATTATAGCTCAAATCAACCAACGAGGGATTCAAATAATTAGGATGCCTGAGCAGTTGATTTATCGATTTTATATAATGCCGGATAAAATCATCCTGGCTCCAAAAGCCAGCCCGGATCATGCTAAGACTGCCATAATAATCGCAGATCCCTTCTGTAAACCAAAGCAGCCTGGTTCTGGGAATAAAAATTAAATTTGCCTCGTGCCACAGATCTAATAAAAAAGGAGGCCCGAACCAGCGCTTAAAGAAATTGCTGGCAATCAATTTCCCTATCAGGTTGAGGTCATCCTTAATAGCAGAAGCTGGCACATAAAAAATCGAAGAATTCTGAAAGGATAGTGAACTGATTTCTCTTTCAAAAGGAAAAACTTTAAAAATAAAAAAATACCTATCCAGCGGCTGTCCTATTAACAAAAACGTCTGATAGGTGACAATCTGACGGGCGATAATAGAAAGCCGGTTGACGTCAAAAGTTTTTGGCCCATCCAATAAAATATAGCCGTCACCTTTGGGAAACGAAAAATAAATATCACTGAAAGTACCAATATAAATTGGATGCTGAATTAATTCATAATAATTAACAGCAGTGTACTCGAAATCTTCAGCCGCCTTTAGCAAATCAGTCGCCATTTGCCAGCCATACGGGACGCTGACTACTAAATTAATTGGGTAATCGTCCAATTCCCGTATATGCATGAACATGGTGGCTCCGTTAATCAAGGCAAAATCTTTTCCAATACATTCGCCGAGAATAGCATCCTTTTTGCGTTTGATCTTATAAGAAATTATGATTACATCATTTTTCCCAGCCTCAATTAGCCAAGAATAATCATTGAGCTTTTCCGCTTGCACCTCAGGCGTTGCCTCACCAACCACCTTGAAATCGGCTATATCTAAATAGAATTCTGCTTTGTAATAAATTCCCGGAGCCCAAGACGGCATAGTGCACAGCAAGTGCTCATTCATATTATGTTCAATAGTAATGCTGATATAAAATGAATTCCATTTTTCTTCATCCAATTCAATAGAATAGGTTAATTTTTGTCTGTTGGCACTGTAACTATTAACCACCATAAAGATCAATAGTACAAAAACACCTCTGCTGCCTATTATTTGTGATAATTTATTAGCAAAAAGAGATGATTTCATATCTGCACCTATTTCTTATAAATTATTTTCGATCCAATTGACTCCTAAAAATAGTTTGCTCAATGGATCGCCATTGTAAATGGAGGAGATAGCTTCAGCCAATAGTTGAGCTACCGATAGCCGGGTGATTTTTGGATGGCGCAGCGTTTCATCCAGCGGCAATGAATCGGTAATGATAAGTTCATCGATATTACTTTCTTCTAATTTTTGTTTAAAATCGAGTGTCAGCAAGGCATGGGTGACGCAGGCATAAATTTTCAACGCTCCTTTTGCTTTCAGCATTTTGCTCATTTCACAGATCGTTCCACCGGAGATTATCATGTCATCGACAATGACCACGTTTTTGTCCTTGACGTCGCCGATAACTGTCGTGATCTGGACCGATTCGATATGGCCATGGCGCTGCTTACTTCCCAGGGCAACGGTCGCATTGAGGCGGTAGGCAAAATTATCAGCCATTTTCGCGGCACCAAAATCTGGTGCGACGATGATAATATCAGAGATATTCTTTCGTTTTAGGTATTCGCAAAATACCGGCATAGCATAGAGATTATCAACTGGGATATTGAAGAAACCTTGTATTTGCGGTGGTTGCAGATCTAGCGTCAGCAGGCGGTCAGCACCGGTCGCTTCGATAATTTCCGATACAACTTTGGCGCGAATAGACACTCTTGGTTCATCTTTTTTATCGCCTTTAGTGTAAGGAAAAAAGGGCAAAACCAGCGTGATGCTAGAAGCGCTGGAACGCTTGAACGCATCGATATAAAACAGCGTCTCCATAATCAAATCATTAACTGGCACACAACCAGATTGAAT
>CAZNDR010000609.1:0-2715 GCA_964571835.1 uncultured Cytophagia bacterium
ATATATTGTCGACTGTTCCAGCAAAAAGCGGTATTCTGGTGTGTCCTTTGGAGTGAATAAGGTCGATCAATTTCGTCAAGGTGGTTGCCTTCTCAACACATATCATATCAATTCGAGGCACCATTATTTCGCGTACCGTTGTTTTAGATAATTCGAATATCGAGTGAATCATCTCCTTCTCTTCCGCTTCAAGTGCCCCTGCTTTTTCGTTTATTTCAATCAAAGTCTGGAGTTCATCTTTTGATAAAAAATTTCGCTTAATTCGCCCTAAAAAGAATCCTGAAAATAATGCAGGGAATCGATTTAATAAAGCAGCCAAAGGAAAAAGTACATAAAAAGCAATGGTCAAAGGCAAAGATACAACATTCGCAATTTTGTAAGCATTGTTTATGGCGATAATTCTCGGTAAAAGTTCGCTGAAAAAAAAGAGAACTAACGCAACGACGAGCACGGCAATTAAAATTGCTAGCTCTTTGGAGAAAAAAAATTTTTCACCATATTCAATCGAAAGCACGGCAACTACGCTGGCAGCAGCTACTTTGACAATGGTGTTTCCGAGCAAAATGGTTATTAATAATTGGCGTGGTTTGGTTAGTAAATTAAAGATTCGTCTGGATCGAGGTGAAGCGCTTCCGTTCCAGCCTTGAAGCAATTCTTTTGATATGGTGAAGTACGCTGCTTCGGCGCTAGAAAAAAAGGCTGATAACAAAATCAGCGCTATAAAAAAAACCATTTGTAAAAATGACTCAAGTTCCAAAAAATGAAATCCCTCCCTTATAGTTTGGCTAATAATAAGTAATGATTTTCTTTTTCCGTCATAGCCATTTGCTCTGGCGGTGATTGGTCATCATATCCGACCACATGCAAAATGCCATGAATGACGACGCGAAAAAGTTCATTAATCCAACCAGTTTTGTACTGGCGAGCTTGTCGCTGTATTTGTTCCAAATCTGCGTACACTTCACCTTCTAACGCCCCTTTTTCTTGATCATTTTCTAAGACAAAACTGATGACGTCAGTCGCCGAATCCACTTTTAAATATTCTTTATTCATTTTTATAATAAACTCATCATCGACAAAAACTATATTCAGCATGACGGATTGAATTTTTGCATCAGATAAAATCATCTTTGCAATTTTTTTAAGTTCTTTTTTGTCATATTCAAAGCCGCTCGTTATATCTTTGAAATTAATTTGAAAGTTCGGCATTTTTTTCCTTGACTTTTTTTTCTTTGCCGGGCGTCAATTTTTCATCCTGATCCGGATACTCAATTCTGCTGTGAAAAGTACCCAATAGCACTGCTTGAAAACTTTCTATTATCTGAGTCAAATCCTGGAGTTTTAGCGGCGAATCATCCAATTCTGATTCTCTGAATCGCTCCTGAACAATGGAAATGACCATGCCTTTGATACGACCAGCCGACGGATCTTTTAATGTTCTTGCAGCAGCTTCTATCGCATCCGCCAGCATGACGATCCCGGTTTCTTTCGATTTTGGCTTTGGTCCCGGATAGCGAAAACTTAACTCATCGATATCTTCATCGCTATGTTTTTTTTCCAATGCTTTCTGATAAAAATAGGTCATCCGATTTGTGCCATGATGCTCTTCAATAAAATCCCGGATTTCTTTGGGAAGTTTAGCCTCTTTGGCAATCTCCACCCCCTGTTTGATATGGTTGGCAAGAATCAAGCAGCTCATTGAAGGAGAAAGTTTTTCATGAGGATTTCTCATCTTTTGTTGGTTCTCAATAAAATACTCGGGCTTTTCCATTTTGCCGATATCGTGATAGTACGACCCAACACGCGCCAACAACGAATTGGCGCCGATAGCTTCAGCAGCTGCTTCAGCTAAATTCCCCACCATCAGGCTATGATGATAGGTGCCAGGCGCTTCAATAGATAATCTGCGGAGAATAGGATTGTTGAGGTCGGATAATTCCAACAGACGCATATCGGTTACAATAAAGAAAATATTTTCGAAAATGACCTGCAAGCCATAGCAGAAAACCGGTGATAAAAAGCCATTGATCACGGCAAACCACCAGTATTGCAGAATCATCTTAAACGGAGTATAATTTAGTATCTCGATGATTGTAATTGAAAAAATGTAGGAGCTTATTATGTACAAAATTGAATTGACCAACCAATTTCTCTTGCGGATGCGGCTTACGGACATGACGGCAATCGTACCAGCAAAAATAGAGATTACTGAAATATTAAATTCATTCCCACGCATGATACCGATAATAACTGCTAAAACGATAGTTCCCACAAAGCCAACACGAGTATCAAAAAAGATAGTTAATAACATTGAGCCAATAGTTATTGGAATAAGATATGGTGAAAGGTGAAAATGATTGACATTGTACGTCAATACAGAGACAATTAAAAAAATCAGTGCGATCAACATGACCTTATTCAAATCTTTGGCGAGGCGGTCTCTATTGCCAATTAAAAAGATGACAAAAATTCCCACCACAAAAGAGATAAACAAAAATTTACTGATAAAGCGAAATATAGTTATGAAAATTCCTTTTCCAGCTTCCCTCTCTGCCAATTCAGTTGAAAGAGAAGTCAATTTGGCTATATGATCTTTGGTCACTCGTTCATAACGATCTATAATTCTTTCATTCGCTAATACGGTGCCTTTAGCTAATGGTACATTATTTTTTCCTTCAATAATGCGCCGCTGGGTTTCGGCAGCATCATAGCTAA
>CAZNDR010000610.1:0-2692 GCA_964571835.1 uncultured Cytophagia bacterium
CAAAATAGTCGGCAGCGGCATCTTCCCGGCAGATTATTTGTTGGGCCCAGGCGATCGATTAGTCGTTTACCTGCTGGGCAAAGATCAGCGGCAATTTGATGTGATTGTCAACGTGGAAGGAAAAATCTTTATTCCCACCGTTGGCGTATTCTTTGTCGATAAATTGAAAATCGATCAATTCCAGGAATTTTTGAAAGAACAAATCGCTCGCTATTATGACAATTTTGCTGTAAACGTTATCTTAGCTGAACCAAAACAGATTCCGGTTTCAGTGGTTGGCGATATTAACAGACCAGGCAAATATTTTTTAACCTCTCTGAATACCGTGCTTGATGCGGTTATTTACGCTGGAGGTCCCTCGCCTGCGGGCTCGCTGAGAAATGTTGAAATTTACCGGCACAACCAGCTCTGCTCTGTTGTCGATCTTTATAAATTTCTGCTGAAAGGAACGGCCGAAAATGATATTTTTTTGCAATCTGATGACAAAGTGATCGTGCCAATCGTTAGCGCCATCGTTTCGATTGGCGGAGAAGTCAAGCGCCCAGCTCGATACGAGTTAAGAGTTAGGGGGCACGAACGGTTATCCGACCTTATAGAGCTGGCCGGCGGTTTTACGGATTTAGCTCACCGACAAAAAATAGAATTAAGCCGCTTGTTAGAAAATGGCGAACGGATTGTCCAATACCTCAATTACGCTGACATAGCCGCCAATGATAGTTCCGCCGCCAACCCGGAATTAAAAAATTTTGATAAAGTCCATGTTTTTTCAATTTTAGAGCAGACCTATGCCAAAGAAATTTTTATTCACGGCGAAGTTAAAAAGCCAGGCAAATATGCCTTTGAACAAAACATGCATATCTCAGATTTAATTCTAAAAGCTGGGAATTTGACACGAAGCGCTTACCTGCTTGAGGGCGAAATTGCTAAAATTGATCCTCAAAAGTCCACCTCATTTATTAAACTTGATTTACAAAAAATTTTGGCTGATCCCACTTGCGAAGAAAATGTTTTTTTGGAAGAAGACGACCGAGTATTCGTTCGTCAAATACCTGAGTGGAAAGTCGGTCCCACTGTTGAAATAAAAGGAGAAGTCCTGTTCCCGGGAATTTATGCCATCACCGAGGATAGCACATCACTTTATGAAATTCTCGAAAAAGCCGGCGGCTTCACCGACAAAGCGCTGATCAGAGAGGCCTCACTCATTCGCAAAAACTCCAGGCTATCGATCGACAAAGAATACGTGCGTTTAAAACAAATACCTCGGGATCAACTTTCAAAAAATGAATATGAATATTTGGTGATGAAAGAAAGCACGCAGGACATTGGCCGGATTGTGGTCGATTTTTATCAATTGTTTGTGCAAAAGAAAAAGACGGAAAATGTTACCTTAAAGGATGGCGACCTTATTTACATTCCAGAAGCGCCCAATCTGGTTTATGTTACTGGAAGGATTTCTAATGCTGGCGGGATTCTATTTGAACCTGGCAAAGGCATATCATATTATGTGAAAAAAGCTGGCGGGGTCACCTGGGATGCTAAAGCTCGTGGTATTAAGGTTACCAAAGTCAGCGGTGAGATCATCGATAATGAAGATGTCAAACAATTAGAGCCGGGTGATATTATTTGGGTGCCACGTAAGCCTGACCGCAATTGGTGGGAAATATTCAGAGATACCATCGCCGTGATCGCCCAGGTGGCAACCGTTTATCTGGTCGTTGATCGTGCCCTGGTCAAAAATTAAGAAAAAATCATGGAAAAAAATATCAGCGAAAAGTATGAGGAAATCGATTTGCTCGATTATTTCTCGGTTCTGGCAAGAAATTGGAAAAAGATAGCCCGTAATGTCATGCTGGTAGTTTTTAGCGTAACAGTTATCAGCTTTATTTTGCCAAAAGCTTATAAAGCAAGAACGACCATTTTGCCACCAGAAGATACCAAATCGGCCGGACTGTTATCTGCTCTGTCAAATACACCGCTATCCAATCTGGTGTTAGCCGAAACAAGCACTACCTCAGATCTGTATGTGGAGATTTTAAAAAGCAGATCTGTTTTGGATGGTGTCTTGCTTCAAAAATATAGATATCCCAAACACAGCAAAAATGCTGATTCGTTGTCGCTGCTAAAAATTATTAAGTCAACAAGCCTCGAAAAAGCCCGACGAAAATTGGCCCAACAGGTCGCCGTGATCGCTTCGCCCGAGGGAATTGTACAAATTGATGTGGAGCTCAGAGATCCCCACTTGGCGGCTGATGTGGCGAATGTTTTTGTGGAACAATTGGATAAAATAAACCAGAAGAAATCCACTTCCAAGGCAAAGAATTCTCGAATCTATATTGAAAATCAATTGCAACAGACAGAAAAAAAATTAGCCGAGGCTTCGGAGCGATTAGTGCAGTTTCAAGAAAAATATAAAGCCATATCGCTGGAAGAACAAACCAAAGCGGCCATTGAGGAGGCAGGAGTTGTTAAAGGAAAAATCATCGCCAAGGAAGTGGAGATTGGAGTTGCCTCTCAGACAATGAAGCCAGACAATGTTTTTATCATCAAGCTTCGAAAAGAACTGGAAGAATTGAGAAAGCAATATAATTATTTGCAGTATGGAAACGACCAAACACAAGAAAATAAAAATGAATTTTACATCCCCTTTGCTAATGTGCCCGAGGTGGGGCAGGAATTCGCCTCGCTATTGCGG
>CAZNDR010000611.1:0-2688 GCA_964571835.1 uncultured Cytophagia bacterium
CCTCATAGTGTTCCTTAATATAGATTCATCTTGGTGCTTTTCTCCTTCTAAAGCCCGGTGGTGGTGCGCCGGGCTTTTTTATTTTGAGCTAAAATTCAAGCCCCAAGAATTTCTTGCTGGTAGGGACCTTTTTCTTCAACTCGTCAAACCAATTTAACACAACATGCAGGTTATTTATTGGTTCGGTGGGTTGTTCGATAACGAACAGAAATTGATCGCCTAAAGGGGAAAGAGAAAAAAAACCATCAGTCAAATTTAGCTCAAACTTTATTTTTGGCCGGCTGACGATAAACTTTGCTTTCCATTTTACTGCAACTTCTATTATTTTATTTGACTGCAAATAATAAAGGCTTTGACCGTTGGGATGCCACACTGGTCTAACTCCCCCCTTATCTGAAATTTTGATTTCGCTTTTTGCGTTGGCAATCACTCTTAAAAAAATTTCCTCTGCACCCAATTGATTAGAGACATAAGCGATCCACGCACCGTTTGGTGAAATCGCTGCTTGGTGCTCCTGATACTTTGAATTCAAGAAAGGCGAAACCGTTGTATCTCGGCTAACCTTCATCAACCAAATATCAAGATTAGTCCGTGGGTCGCGACGCACAAAGGCCAGTACTTTGCCATCCGCCGACCAAGAGCACGGCTGCGATCTGAACTCACTAGAGGTGAACAAAGTCGCTTTTGCATCGCTTTGGATAGCTCTTTCAAAAAGGTGCCATCGGTTGTTTTTAAAAGAAGAAAAAGTAATTTTCTCGCCTTCGGGAGACCAAATGGGAAAACAATTGATGCCGTCGAAGGTGAATTGTCTAAATGAGGCTTTAGTTTTATCAAAAATCCATATTTGTGAATTTGATTCATCTCCAATTTGTGTGGCCAGGTAATTCTCTTTTGCAGACAAAACAGGATAATGAAAATCGTCCGCTTGTTCAGTTATCAAATGTATTGTACCCAACTCATTACAGACCGTCAGTTTTTTATTTTTTAATTGGTCGCTCCCCAGTACATAAATTAAAGTGCCATCATTGGAAAATCCAAAATTTAGGGATAAATTACTATATTGAAAATTCTCATCAAGAACCGGTACTGTCGGTCCAGTGACCATAGCGGTTTTGACATTAAAGGGCGCTGCTAATACTCCGCCAGACCAGGCAGCTACAAGATGTCCAGTGGGACTATAGCGTCCAAAAATTCCACCTTTTAAGATGGTACGCTGCAGACCGGTTTCTAAATAATAACACTCAATATTGCCATCGTTAGGATTATGGCTATTTGCCGGGATAGAGGTAAAAATTAGCATTTTTTTATTGGGTAGCATCTCAGGCCAGCAGTGAATCTCTCCGTTAGTGGTGTCTTTTGGGTGCGTTATCATTTTAGGCGCGCCGCCATTGGCTGAAATTCGAAAAATGGTTGAATTATGTTTTGTCGAAGAAATTCTGCTCGAAAAATAAATGATATTGTCCTTTGTCCAACACGATCCCAACAGCGAATTTACTTTACAAAGGGAAATTGGCACGCCACCAAAAACAGAAACCTTTTTCAGTTCGCCGTCAGCTACAAAACCTAGCCATTGTCCATCTGGTGAAAAAAATGGACAAGCTGCTCGCTGAGTCCCTTCGATTGGTTTTGCTTCAAATTGATCTAAAGGACGCAGATAAAGCAGATCGGAATTTTCTTTTTGGCTGGCATAAACAACATGTCGACCATCAGGAGAGATAGCGATGGCGGAACCATTAGAAAAATTGATGGGTGAATCGGTGGAAATTGTCAAACGATGAATTACTGAGACTGACGAGGCGATAAATAATTTCCAGATACCCAAGCTCACAGCGACAAGAATGGCTGCCCAGAATAAAACAACTGAAATTCTTTTTAACAAAGAACGGCGCGGAGTGACAGTGGCTAAAGTCACGTTAGGCTGTATTGCTGAAGAACTGCTGGAAGTAATGTCCACGCCTCTCAAATCAACTGGAATTTCGCTGGCATGCTGATAGCGAGAATTGGGATCTTTTGCCAAACATTTCAATACGATCCGCTCTAATTCCATGGGAACACGAGAACGGAGGGCAGTGATCGGTTCTGGATCTTCGTTTATAATCGAATAGATCAAGGCTTGTTCATAATCTCCTTTGAATGGCAACTGCCCCGTCACCATTTCATACAATACGACTCCCAAAGACCAGATGTCAGTTCGATAGTCCACCTGTTCGCCCTGGGTCTGTTCTGGTGACATGTAAGCTGGTGTTCCCATGGTCGTGCCTTTTTGGGTTAGCATGGAGCTGCCGGCTAATTTAGCTAAACCAAAATCCATTATTTTGACCTGCTCTTTTTCAGTTATCATGATGTTTGAGCTTTTTATGTCGCGATGGACGACGCCACTTTCATGAGCCGCTTGCAGCCCGATAGCAATTTGAGCGGCAATATTGATCGCTTTCTTTAATTTCAAAGGACCTGCGGCGATCATCTCTTTTAAATTGGTCCCCTTTATGTATTCCATGACGATAAATGAGTGCCCTTCCACTTCCTCAATTTCATAAACAGTCGCAATATTGGCATGATTCAACGCGGCTGAAGCTTGTGCTTCCCTGAAAAAACGACCTTTTTCCTGCTTGCTGCCTAATTTTTCGACTGGGAGAAATTTGAGCGCCACGGTTCGTTTTAATTTTGTATCTTCAGCTTTATAAACAA
>CAZNDR010000612.1:0-1218 GCA_964571835.1 uncultured Cytophagia bacterium
GACACATTTGATGGCTGGCGCGGGCTGGGTAGAGATACCATCCCCAAATTTCACTGGGTGACTGAAAGTGATAATATAAAAAAAGTTGCCAATGAAAATGTACCGAAGGATGAGAACGGCCAACCAGTGTCCGGTGGCGATTTGATGACTGAAGAACAGTTTGATGACTTTGAGTTTTCAGTGGAATGGAAAGTCGCCCCGGGCAGTAACAGCGGCATCAAATATAATGTTTCTAAAGAGCTGTCCACAACACACGGCGGTAAATATTCGGCGTTAGGATTTGAGTATCAGGTGATCGATGATGAAGGATTCCCTGGCACGCTGAAACCGGTGCAGCAAACTGGAGCGTTGTACGATTTGATGCCGCCGAATACAAAAGCCTGCCGACCGGTTGGTGAATACAACCAAACTAAAATTCTTTTTCAAGGCAATCATGGTGAGCACTGGCTGAATGGCACTAAATTATTGGAATTTGAATTGGGCTCAGCCAAACTGGATTCATTAATCGCTGCCAGCAAATTTCATAAATTCCCTTGGTTTGGTCAAAAGCGAAAAGGGCACATCGTGTTGCAGGATCACGGCGGAGAAGTGTGGTACCGCAGTATTAAAATAAAAGAGTTGAAATAGGCTTTGAGGTTGACATTTCAAATTTTTTGAATAAAATTTTTGAATAACTACGGAGGCAATCCACATGAAATTTAATTCTATAAAAAGTTGTGTTGTTTTGTTTTTAATTTTTCTCGCAGCAACAACGTCTGCACAAACGCCGGCGCTCTTTCTCTACCAGGATGATCAGCAACCGATTGAAAAACGGGTCCCTGATCTGATTCGTCGGATGACGTTGGAAGAAAAAGTCGATTTGCTGAGTGGCAAGGGAAATTTCACCAAGCCCAATGCTCGATTGGGTATTCCGCAATTCGTCATCAGCGACGGACCGCTAGGACCCAATGGCAAAGGCAAGGCGACCAACTATTCGGCCAGTATTAATTTTGCAGCTACCTTTGATGATGAATTGATTTACAAAGTTGCCGAAAGTATCGGCGAAGAAACTCGCGTGCTGGGTTACAATATGTTATTAGCGCCGTGCATCAATATTGCTCGTGTGCCTTTTGGCGGCAGAACGTTTGAAAGCTACGGCGAAGATCCGTACCTGATGTCCAAAATGGCAGTGGCGTTTGTGAAAGGCGTGCAGAGCAAAAAGGTTGTCACCTGCGCCAA
>CAZNDR010000612.1:1318-2687 GCA_964571835.1 uncultured Cytophagia bacterium
GAGGTAAGCGAATCGGTTATCGATGATAAGGTGCGACGCATTTTGCGCGTAATGTATCTCGCCGGCTTGTTCGATGAATCAGTCGGCGATTACGGCGGTTATGCAGACACGCCTGAAAGGAGAGATTTGGCGCTGCAGGTGGCTCGAAAAAGTATTGTGCTGCTCAAAAACGAGAACCATTTTTTGCCTTTGGATAAACATAAAATTCGTTCAATTGCCATCATCGGCCCGAATGCCGATGTCGCCAGGATGTATGGTGGCGGCAGCGGCAGCCTTAACGGGCATTACAGCGTTTCTCCGCTTCACGGGATAAAAAATAAAATAGGCACTGAGATAAAAATAGCCTTTAAACGCGGTGTCCCGGAAATGAAATTGGAATTGCCGATTGCTGCTGCTTCATTTTATGAACTGCCCAATGGCGAGGCAGGCATTCAGGCAGAATATTTTAACAATCGTGAATTGGACGGAGCACCGGTACTAAAGCAAGTCGAAAAAGCAATTGATTTTGATTGGGGCTATGGTACCGGCAGACCCGATGATGAGGGCGTTGGCTCGCCTGATCCGACCGTGGTTGTTACTGATAAATGGTCGGCGCGTTGGACTGGTAAATTTATCTCGCCCGGAGACGGCTGGTACGAAATCGGCATGCAGGCGGATAATGGCGTCCGCTTATTTTTGGAAAATAAATTAATCATTGATGCTTGGACTGACGCAGCGCCGGGGAAGTTCAAAATTGTTCGTTATAAATTCGAAGCGGGAAAAAAGTATGACCTCAAAGTTGAATTTTATGAAAACTGGGGCAGTTGTAGCTGTAAATTGGGCATCGAAAAATACACGCCCAGCACTTCGTTGGAGGAAGCAGTGAAACTCGCTGCAGAGTCTGAATTGGTGATTTTGTGTTTAGGATTGGATCACGAACTTGAAGGTGAAGCGCTGGATCGAAATGATCTCAATTTGCCGGAGGAGCAGATCAAATTAATTGACGGCATCGCGGCGATCAACAAA
Source organism: uncultured Cytophagia bacterium (assembly GCA_964571835.1). GTDB lineage: Bacteria > Zhuqueibacterota > Zhuqueibacteria > Thermofontimicrobiales > Thermofontimicrobiaceae > CAZNDR01. The sequence continues at coordinate 2,324 of CAZNDR010000612.1, forward strand.
AATCTGGTAGTGGTTCTGAACAATGCCACACCAGTTTTAATGAGCCAGTGGATGGACAAAGCGCCCGCCATTGTCGAGGCGCTTTATCCGGGTCAGGAAGGAGGAAAGGCGTTGGCGGAAATTTTGTTTGGCGAAATAAGTCCTTCGGGACGATTGCCGCTGACTTTTCCCAAGCGCTGGGAAGATTGCCCGGCGTATCGCACGTATCCCGGCGAAAAAGCCTTTGCTAATTATAGCGAAGGCATTTTTGTCGGCTACCGCTATTTTGATAAAAAAAACCTCGAGCCGCTTTTCCCCTTTGGCCACGGACTTTCATTTACACAATTTGACTATTCGGACTTAAAAATAACGCCGGCAAAAATCA
>CAZNDR010000613.1:0-2677 GCA_964571835.1 uncultured Cytophagia bacterium
GCCATGTTCAGTCACATAACTTAGCGCACCGTCAGCGAATCTACTGAACAGAGCTTTTTTCATTTCTTTTTGAATATCAGAAAGTACGCCTTGCACCTTTTTGATGTCCTGCATTGAACCTTTTTTCAAAAAGAAAAACAAAATTTGGTTGAAAAGGGTCAGAGCTTCTTGATAGTTTTTTACGTTATAATGAATAAGACCAAGATTGAAATTAGTTTGCGCCATGCTGTCGAGGTCACCACGCTGCTCCATTCCGTCTAATGCGTACTCAAAGGCTTCAATCGCCTCATCGTATCTATTGAGCGATTGATAGGCAATTCCCAAATTCTCATAAATTTGTTCTTTATTGTTTGGAGTGCCTAACTCTTGCAGCAGCTTGATTGCTCGTTGAAAAAACACGATGGCTTTTTCCCATTCCTTTTTAGCTTGATGGATGAATCCCAAATTATGCAATGTTTGAACCATGGCTTTTTTATTGGCTAAGCTTTCATATTCAGCTAAGGCACGGCGAAAATAGTCGATCGCTTCATCGTAGTTTTCCTTGTTTTTATAAATCAAAGCCAGGTTCTGATAGGTTTGCGCCACATTTTTATCATCATTGATCTGCCTGAATTTTTCCAGCGCTTCGTGAAAATATTTTATCGCTTTGCTTTCATCGCCTTTTTCTTGATAAGTTAACGCCAGATTATTGTGCGTCTGAGCAATGCCGACCAGGTCTCCGATTTTTTCCATCGCATCCAGTGTTTTATGGAAATAATTTATTGCCTCGCTTAACTCATTTTTTGCTTTGGCAATGATACCTAAATTTCCGTAAGCTTGAGCCAATCCTTTTTTATCGTCAGTTTTTTGGTACCACTCTGCTGCCAACATATAATTTTCTTGCGCCTGAGTCATGTCTGGTATCAATTTAGCCAGACGACCAATATCCATGAAGGCGCGCGCTGCTCCACTAGCGTCGTTTAATTTTTTATATTGGTCGATTGATTTATTGTATAATTCAATGCTGCGCGGCAAATCATTCTTTTTTTGATAGAGTTTTGCCAAATTGGTTAAACTCTGGATAATGCCTAAGCTGTTGCCCATCATTTCATATTTTTCATGGGCGAGTTGATACCATTCAATCGCTTCATCGAATTCTTTTTGGTGAGCGCTGGCTAACCCCAGGTTATTATAAAGTGCCGTAGCCCAAGCATCATTATTTTGTAGGTGCGGCACCTCCAAGAGTTTTCCCCACCATCTTGCGGCGCAATCATAGGCGTTATTTTTAGCACAAAAAATAGCGAAACGATTGATTAAATCATAATCGGCCCTGCCGATTTCCAAGGTGAGAACATCCGGAATCGATTGAAACAGCATGACCGAATCCTTTAACTCATCATCACACAGGAGTACCATGTTCAATATCGCCTCATCACTCAGATGGTTATTTTTGGCAGAGGTCAATAAAAACATTGCCGCTTGCTTATAGATCGGCTGTTCATTCTCTTTATAAAAAGCGATTAGTGTCGTGAGGATGTCCTGCAGTTCTGTCTCGTTGGCGTCTTTGATCAAATTATGAAAAGCCGCCGAAATCTTATTTTTATGGAAATAATAGCGTTTACTAATATACTCACCTAAAATAGCTGGCTTGAAAAATAACTCATCATTCTTCACATAAAAATAATTCAAACTGCTCAGTTTTGTATAAATCTTAACATTGTTTTTGCAGAAAGGTTCATTTCGACTTAAGCCATTACAGATTACTGCCCGGGCAATAACAGCAATGGCAGCAAGACCGTATTTTTCATGAAGGTGACAATAAATGGTATCGTACAGATCCATTTTATCATTGATGCTTTTTAGGAATTCCAGAACATCGAATCCCATATTTTCATGACTCAACAAATCAATAAATTCATGACTCAAGCAAAGGATTCCCGGATTGCCATTAGCAATAGAAATTAAGCGATGTTTTATGTCCGAATTTATCCACGGTTCGATACTTGACTCGAGCAGATCCGGCAGATTTAGCATGTGAGACAAGGAAAAAGAAGTAGCTTGCCAGCGAGATTCTTTGATAATTTTGATCAGTTCCTGAGCATTACGACTCGCTAAAATGAGTTTTGCTTTAGCCGGCAACAGATCAAGACAAAATTGCACCGCTTTCCGGGGATGGCGATAGGTATCATCGAGAATAATATATTTGACTGAACTGGGAAGCCCTTTGTATTCAGCTAATATTTGCCCTTTGTCGACTTGCGGCAAATTCCAGTTGGCAAAAGCACAGCGATGCTTCTTCGCCAATTCATGAAGCAGCTTTGTTTTGCCGCTGCCGCCTTCACCACTTAAAACAATCAGTGAATTTGAGCTGTCTTTTAGCGTCTTTGTCAATTGTTTTAAAATGTCCAGTTCCTCAACGGTCTTTTTTTGTTTTCGAATCGGCACCCACGGGAATTTCGACAAATGAGGGCGGACTTCCTCCTGAGCAAAATAACGAGATTCATCGAGGAAGATGACTTTTTCAAGTTCAGCCTCGGCTTCTTTTTTCGTTTTAGCTATTGAAAGTGAAAAAAAGCTGGCTAACAAAGCACTCAAGCAAAGGCCAAAAGAGAAAAAAAACTCTGCGCCCACCACGAAGGCAAACGAGAAAAAACCAATGGAACTCATTAAAAATTCCATAACACCCACTATCTAATTG
>CAZNDR010000614.1:0-2676 GCA_964571835.1 uncultured Cytophagia bacterium
GATAATTTCATCTCATTGTAAATAAAAATATGGGTGATGATAACAAGGTGTGCAATCATCTTTTTGAGCATTCCGGCACAGCCATCGCGACTCTAAATTCAAAAGGGATTTTTCTATCAGTAAATGCTCTTTTTAAAACTTTAAGCGGCTATTCCCAAAATGAGCTAATTAATAAAGAGAATTTTATCAATTTCGTTTCAGGCAAAAGCCTGTCCGAAATAAAAGCTTATCTCAAATCATCTCCATTAAATTCTGATGCACCGCCAGCAATGTTCGAATGCAAGTTTATCAACCGGCAAGGTTATCATAGCTTGGTGGCACTGGCACTCAATTGGGTGGCTGAAGAAAATATTTTTATTGCAACTTTAATCGATATTAGCAAAATCAAAAAGATGCAAAGGCAATTTTTAAACGCGGAACAACGGGAAATAATTGCCAAAATCGGCTCGGGCGTGGCGCATGAGATGAGAAATCCACTGGCAGCTATTATCACCTCGGTAGAAATTTTGCGAGACAGCCTGGAGCTAGTTGAGCAAGATCAAGAGCTGATACACATAATCTGTGAAGAGATAATGAATTTGAAGGAAATAATTAAAGAGTTCTCTCAATTTACCAGAATAGAAGATAGCAAATATCAAATAGCTGATGTTAATTCAATTATAATTGAGGCGCTGAAAAGTATCGATTTAGGCAAATTCAACAAAACTGTAGATCTCTGCAAGGATTTGCCGAACATTCCAGTTGATCTACAGCAAATGAAAAGCGCAATCTCAAAAATTGTCTTGAACGCGGTGGAAGCCATGCCGGAAGGTGGCAAACTTAAAATCCGCAGCCACCTTATTACTAACAAATTTCAGGAAAAGCAAATTGAAATATTAGTTCAGGATAGTGGCGTGGGTATTGAAGAACAAGATATGATAAAATTATTTAGACCATTTTTTTCCTCGAAAACCGGCCATGTCGGATTAGGATTAGCATATTGTGACCGTATTATCTACTATCACAGCGGTGAAATCAAAATTGAGAGTGAAGCTGGAAAAGGAACCAAAGTATTTATTTATCTACCTGTATAAACCTTAACTTGGGAGTTTATATCAATGGCAGAAATTTTATTAGTCGATGATGAAATAAATGTAAGAAGATCCATTGCCAATCAATTATCCCGAAATAAAAGCTATCATATCACGCAAGCAGAATCAGGCAAACAAGCCATCCAATTACTAAAAGAGAAATCAATTGATTTAGTCATTACTGATTTAATTATGCCCAATATCGATGGCATCGAGGTGCTGAAGCAAGCCAAAAAAATCCATCCCACAATTGAAGTTATCGTTATCACTGGTGAAGGCACAGTAAAAACTGGTGTGGAAGCGATGAAATTGGGAGCTTATGATTACATTGAAAAACCTCATGATCCTGAAAAATTTGCTTTGTTGGTTGAGAAAGCATTGGAAAAGACCAGAGCAGTCAAAGAAATAAAATATTTGCGCGACGAATTAAAGGACAAGTACAAATTTGAAAACATAGTCGGCAATTCAGAGCCGATGAATAAAATATTAAAATTGATTGCCCAGGTAGCACACACCGATAGCACGGTTTTGATTTGCGGCGAAAACGGCACCGGGAAAGAGCTCATTGCTCGAGCCATACAAATGAATAGCCTAAGAAGCAATCAAGTTATGCTTACCGTCAATCTCGGTGCTTTGTCGGAAAACCTGATTGACAGTGAATTATTTGGACATGAAAAATATGCTTTTACCACAGCATTAAAAGAAAAGAAAGGGCTTTTTGAAGAGGCGGATTTAGGAACAATCTTTTTGGATGAAGTCGGCGATACGCCATTACAAACTCAAGTACGATTGCTCCGTGTCATCGAACAAGGAGAATTTAAAAGAGTTGGCAGCAACAAAACGCTAAACACAAATGTGCGCATCATTGCCGCTACCAATAAAAATATTGAAGAAGAAATAAAAAAGGGCAATTTCAGAGAAGATCTCTATTTTCGACTGAATGTGATCCCTATTCATATTCCACCATTGAGAGAGAGAAAAGAAGATATTCCTCTGCTGGTAAACCATTTTGTCCATAAAATTGCACGAGCCAACAATATCGAAGCCAAGGCCTTTTCTGCCTCAGCTTTGTCCATATTTTTTGATTACGACTGGCCTGGAAATGTCAGAGAGCTGCAAAATATCGTCGAGCGGACCATGATTTTATGTAATAAAAATATTATTGACACTGAAGACCTTTCTATTTCTTTTCCGCAAGGAGTGCCAAAACTGCAGCATGTCAGCGAAAATAGACCTGATATGACATTAGAGGAAATGGAAAAATGGCTTATCTTAAATACATTAGAAAAAAACGATAACAATCAAAAGGTCACAGCACAAAAACTCGGCATCTCTACGACAACATTATGGCGTAAACTTAAACAATATGGAATTCTGACAAGTGAAAGCGAGGCTGAAAAAGAAAAAGCCAACTGATAAAGCAAAAATGGATTGGCCATTCGTTTCCTTGCTTTCGGCCGTTCCGAAATATCAACGACAGCCTATAAATTTTAAATACTATCTTATTAAAATACTCCCCCACTTTAAACCAGCGCTATTCAGCTCAGCAATAATTTTTACCTGTCTTCCGATATCAATAGATTATGACCAGTGCCCTTCAAAAAAT
>CAZNDR010000615.1:0-2654 GCA_964571835.1 uncultured Cytophagia bacterium
GGAAGATGAGGCGAGAATAAACCTTTTAATTTGATGTTCTCTTGCTTTCTCCAACAGATTGATGGTCCCCCGAATATTAACTTCCTGATACAATTTAGGCTGCACAACCGATGGCCGAACCCCGGCTCTTGCAGCCAAATGAACAATGCCATCAAAAATTTGTTTTCTAAAAATTTCAGCTAATAAATCCTCATCCAGAATGTCGCCCCTAACCAATTGGTAGTCATCGAAATTCTGGCTGATTTTTATATTTTTTTCTTTTATTTTCGGGTCATAATAATCATTAAAATTATCCAAACAGGTGATATTATGGCCTTCGGAGAGCAACCGCTCACATAAATGTGATCCAATAAATCCAGCGCCGCCAGTAATTAAATAATGCATTCTGCCTTTCCAATTAAATTTTTAATAATGGTAATAACTATAACCATCATGACCAAACTCGTTGGAAGTGCCATTCAGAATGACGCCAAGAATTTTGACAGGGACATTTCTGAATAACTCTAATTTCTGTTTAGCTACCTCTCGGTTGGTGACGCCAGAGCGCACCACAAGCACCAGCGCGTCAACTTGAGTGCCAAGCACAATGGCATCCGTGGCGGCATTTAATGGGGGGCTGTCAAAAATTATTACATCAAACTTACGTTTCGCTTCATCAAGAAAACGCTGCATTTGATGAGAGCCCAATAATTCCGACGGATTGGGCAACAGCGAGCCGCAAGTGATCATTGAGAGATTGGGAATGAGCGTGTTATTAACTACATGAGATAAACCTACCATGCCTGTCAAATAATTGGTCAGACCAGGCTCTTTCGGTATGCCATAGGTGTTGTGCAGCACACCTCTTCGTAAGTCAGCATCAACTAACAGCGTGTTACTTTTATGCTGTGCCATAGAAATAGCAATATTCGCTGAGGTAAAGGATTTACCATCAGCGGGCGCGGCGCTGGTTACTACAAAGCTTTGTATTCTTCCAGTATTTTTTGAATAGACTAGATTTGTTCGCAACGAGCGATATGCTTCGCCAATCGGTGTTGGAGAATAATCGTAGGTAACCAGCTGTTGATCAATCTGTTTAATTTTCTCAGAATCTTGATAATCATTCAAATCTTTGAAATCGATATGGGGAATAGTGCCTAACACTTGAAGTTTTAGATATCGTTTGACATCATCTACGGTCTTAATTGCTTTATCAAAAAATGCTAAAACAAAAGCCACACCAATGCCAACCACTAAGCCTAATACAGCGCCAACGCCCATTTTTTTCCGCTTTTCACTTGTCATAGGCATGTCTGGTACTAATGCTGGATCAAGAATATCGACTACCTCTGTTTCCACTGCATCGGAGAGCTGAACTAATTGCATTTTGGCTAAAAGCTCTCGACGAATTTCAGCCTTGGCCGCTAATTGCCTTTCCAACTCTGTTAAGGTATACTCCTCTTCAGGTAATTTTTTTAACTTATAGGATAATTCACCTTTGCGCTGAGAATGCGAATCAATTATCTCGCCCAATTCGGTCAATTGCTGTCGCGACTCTTTCAAAATTTGCTGATGTAGCAAATTAATGTCGTTGTCTAATTTGAGTGCTTTTTCATTGTTTGGGGAAAAAGTCAAACTTATCATGTTATATTCCTGTTCAGCATCTTTAAGCTGTCTTTTCAATAAGCCCATTTTAGGATTAGATGAAAATACGCTTAAATCTGCAATCTGCTGATAGACATACTTTAGCTTATTTTTATTTTCAGGATCATATTGATACGAATCGAGCTTATTGAGCAAGTCATTTAGATCATCACGATTTTTTATCTGCTGTTTGAGAAAATTTTCAGCTTCATCTAAATCTTTGACAACCTCATCTGTCTCCGCACTCAGGCTCACTTTATGGCGGCTCTTAAATTGCATTAATTCTTCATCGGCCTGCTTCAATTCCTTGTCCACGAAATCCAATTGTTCTTCAAGGGTTGCCTTTTGACTTTCAACGGTCAGCCGCTTTAATTTTTTGCTTTCTTCGACAAAAATTTCAGCCAATCTATTTACTTTTTTAGCCACCAGCACGGGATTTTTGTCGATCATTTGTACAAAGAGCAATCCTCCGCCTCGTGGTGATACGCCTGTCCGATTTTGGAAATCTCTTACAGCAGCTCGGAAATTGCTAATGTCGAAATTAATCTCTGTCGGCAAGAGCTTTAGATTCTTGGCTAGTCGAAAAGAAAAACCATGTTCAGTTTGTTGAAGCGCATTTACTGCTGCTTTTACACTTCCACGGATAACTTCAAATTCTTTATTTTGAACTTTCTGATTTATAATGTATGTGCTATCTTGCTGAAGGCGAAGGATATACATACCAGCCGTGGGCTCCTTTGTTGTAACAAACTCATCAAATATATCTTGACGAAATATCTCTAATTGTTCATCAATCAACAATGTCAAGCCAAGTTGAGCCACCACATCCTCAGCAAAGGTTCGACTTGTGAGCTCAGTTATTCTGCCCTCATCGATTACATCTGGCGTCCCCGAGGCCAGATTTCTGAAGCGAATGGTCGTGGCTGCTTGATAAATTGGTGGCTCTTTTTGAACATTGTATACCCAAGGAACGGCTATTAAAAGAAAAATGGCCAGTATTATCCACTTTCTTTTCCATAGCATAAGAAAAT
>CAZNDR010000616.1:0-2647 GCA_964571835.1 uncultured Cytophagia bacterium
TAATTTTTCCCTCATGCATAATGGAGAGACGATTGCAATATTCGGCTTCATCCAGATAATGAGTAGTGACGAACACGGTGGTATTTTGCTGAGCCATTTCATTGATTAGTCTCCAAAATTCTCTTCTCGAAACTGGATCCACACCAGAAGTCGGCTCATCAAGAAATAGAATGGGTGGCATGTGAACGATGGCGCATCCCAAAGATAATTTCTGTTTCCAGCCTAAAGGGATTTGGCTGACCAGGGTTTTTCGCTGCTCTTTTAAAATGAGTTTTTCTAACACCCATTTTTTCTGTGAAGCAATTTCCTTGGTCGATAAGCCGTAAATGCCGCCATAAAACTCGATATTTTCTTCCACCGTTAAATCCTGATAGAGCGAAAATTTCTGAGACATATAGCCAATTATCCGTTTGATCTGTTCTGCATTTTCGCTAAGTTTGAAACCATTGACATAGCCTTCGCCGAAGCTGGGCAAAAGCAAACCAGTAAGCATGCGGATGGTGGTTGTTTTTCCAGCGCCATTAGCGCCCAAAAATCCGAAAATCTCCCCCTGGTAAACTTCAAAGTTAATATGATCAACTGCCATAAAATTGCCGAACTGCCGACATAAATCTATGGCTTGTACGGAAATTTCTTTCATTTTAATCCTTTTTCGTCATCAGATCAATAAAGACATCTTCGATGCCTGGTGCTATTTTTCTAAATGATTTTAAATTAATTTTTTCTCTTTTTAAATCGACTTTAAATTCAGTTTCATTTTTGATAGTGACATGAATCTTATCGCCAAAAAGCTGAGAGGCTAAAACCGAGCGACAATTTTTCAGCTGATCATAAGTGGCGTACAGATTATCATTATCGATTTCCAGTAATTGATGTGAAAAATAGTGTGCAAAATTTTCCGGCTTATCCAGCGCCATGAGCTTGCCCCTATGCATAAAAGCTACGTGATTGCAGCGACCGGCTTCATCCATGTATGGCGTTGAAACGAGAACGGTCACGCCTTCAGTCTGTAGCTCTTGCAAAATTTTCCAAAATTCCTGTCGAGAAACTGGATCGACACCAGTGGTTGGTTCGTCCAGAATGAGGATTTTGGGTGTGTGGATCAAGCAACAGGAAAGGGCTAATTTTTGTTTCATGCCGCCGGATAAATCATGAGCGCGGCGCTTTTGATAGCGACCCAATCGGCTAAAACTGAGCAGTCGGTTCAGGCGCTGCTCGCGCTCCTTTTTCTCGACTTGAAACAGATCAGCAAAAAACCTCAGATTCTCCGCTAAGGTCAAATCTGCGTACAGTGAAAAACGCTGTGGCATATAGCCAATAATGTCGTGAATGGCTTCGATATCATTATTGACATCATAATCAAAAATTTGGCAGTTGCCAATCTCGAACGACAGCAGACCACAAAGAATGCGCATGACAGTCGTTTTTCCGGCGCCATCCGGCCCGATGAGGCCAAATATTTCTCCTTCATTGATGCTGAAGGAAATATTATCGACCGCTTTGACAAAGTCATAATTTTTAGACAATGTTTCAATTTTTACAGCAAAACTTGCCATCTCGTATTTTCATGTTAAGCTTTGATGAGTGTTTTCAACGACTTTTGAGTAATCTGAATTAGCTATCAGCCTTCAGCTTTCGGCGTTCAGCGTTACAAAAAGCTCCGAAATGTTAACTACCAATAGCCAAAAGCCAAAATCAGGCATTAATTTTTGGGAATCAAAATATCCGCTGGCATGCCAATTTTTAAAATGCCCTCTGGATTAGGCACTGCGATTTTGACAGCATAGACCAAATCTGTGCGTGCTTCTTTGGTCTGGACATTGTGAGGCGTAAATTCAGCTTGTGATGAAATCCAGATAATTTTTCCCGGCAGTTTTTTATCTGGAAATGAATCAACCGAAATTTCAGCCGGACCGCCCAATGTAATAAATCCCAGATCACTTTCAGCAACGTACAACTTGATCCATAAATGGCTCAAATCAGCTATTGATAGAACCGGTAATCCAATACCCACAAATTCGCCCTGCTCTTTGAATTTGTCGATAATTACACCAGCACGCGGTGCTTTTATTTGGCAATCATTGATTTGACTTTCGACTAGCTTAAGCTGGGCTAACAATTGTCTGTCTTTCATTTCAGAGGCGCTGACATTATTTTGGGCATTTTTCCATTGAGTTTCGGCATTTTTGAATTGAATCTCGATATTATCCATCTGTTGTGGCGTTGCTGAACTGTCCTTCATCAAAGCCAAAATTCTCAGATATTGCTTTTTCATATTGGAATAATTGGCTTGAGCCAGCACAAGGTTGTCCCTAGCACTTTTGATTAGAAATTGAATTTCTTCTCTGCCAGCCAACAATTGCTCTTTTTGCAGCAGCAATTTTTCATCATCAATTTTTCCTGCCATATCACCCTTTTGGATCGAGTCCCCTTCTTTTACATTGAGCTGCATAATTTGTCCATTGGCTTTGGAACTAATGATAATTTCTGTGGCTTCGAAAACGCCGGATCCGGTTATTTGATGGTGATGAAATTTGCCGCAAGATAAAATAAAACTGATTGAGAAAATTATATAGAGATATCTCATTTCTGCCTCCGTAGCTGCTAAGGTTAACATTAGCAAAAACAATGATCCGGTAATTAATAT
>CAZNDR010000617.1:0-278 GCA_964571835.1 uncultured Cytophagia bacterium
ATTTGGGCTGGGGCGGAAGTCCAGGTTGGCAGCCAGGTTCCATCGTTCTCGTTTCACCAGATAGTCTCTTAAGTCCAGATCGGTCATTGCAATAGGAATAGTTATGCCTCCAGTAGTCTCGACTTCGTCATAATTCATCTCGTTATCCCAGGTGCTACGGTAGCTGTAATGGTAGTTGCCAGTCACCGTGAGACCAAATTTTTGCTCAGCGCCAAACTTCGAGCCATAAGTAAAGACACCCTGCCACAAGGGTTTTCCCAATTGATTGCTATAACCAC
>CAZNDR010000617.1:288-1058 GCA_964571835.1 uncultured Cytophagia bacterium
GATGTGCAAAAAGGGCTTATCCGAGTCAAATGCGCTCCGGGTGACGATGTTCACTGAACCGCCAATTGCATCACCGTCCATATCTGGCGTCAGCGCTTTCACCACTTCGATAGCAGCAGCTTGACTTGCTGAAATCACATCCATTCCAATGTAACGTTCACCGGCATCGGGAGCTGTGATGCGTTCCCCGTTAACTGACACTGAACTTAGCCGGGCTTCGGTGCCGCGGATTTGCACATAACGACCCTCCCCCTGATCGCGCACAATGGAGATGCTCGGTATGCGCTGCAGCACTTCAGCAGCGTTTAAATCAGGGAACCGCTGCATTTGCTCCTCAGCGACTACGTTTTCGATGGTTGCAGAAATCCTTTGCTGACTCAGCGCTTTAATCTGACCTTCTCGCAATCCATGTACCACAATCTCTTCCATTTCTACATAACTCGCCTTTAATGCCGCATTTTGTTCGACAGTGCTCCCAGCCGTGACCGTAACTTCGGTCGAAAATTCTTCATAGCCGATGTAGCTGATAATAAAAGTATAAGTCCCGGGAGACACATTTTCAATTCGGTATTTCCCTTCTCTGTCCGAAGCAGCGCCATAGGTAGTTCCTTTGAGCATGACATTAGCACCAGGCAAATAATCGCCAGAATTGACATCAATTATCCGTCCAGTTATTCGTCCTTTCATTTGTGCCTGCAATAAATTTGAGCTATTCATGAATAATAGAATTAACATGGAGATAAAAAATAGCTTATGAGAATGAAGTAATT
>CAZNDR010000617.1:1068-2634 GCA_964571835.1 uncultured Cytophagia bacterium
ATGATTAGGACATTAAACGGCTTTATTAGATAATAATTGAGTTTCTCACCTCCTTCCACATTAATGCAAGATTGACCAACCGACTTAATCCATTGGTATCACCCCCTCTCTGTTTTAAAATAATAGTATCGTCTGCCGCAAAGTATAGGCTCCCCCCTGAGCATCATCACGATAAATCTCAGCCTTTACTTTGTTATTTGCCACATAAAATTTAACAAATGAGCTTTTTCGATACTCGGCTTTGTTCCAAAATTGCTCTGTTAGTTTCCGTTTTGCCTCGCCCCCTTGTTTAAAATCATGATAAAATCGATATAATCCATTCAAACCATCATCGTTAGCAATATCCTCGTAGGCTTGTACCTGATAGTACTCCAAGCCAAATATTGTTTTCTTCACTTGCTTTTGATGCTGGTCATAGAATTTGTTAATAAGCAAACGCTCATTTATTTCCGATGCTTGATTTTGTTCTATAAATTTTTCCAGCATATTGAACAGAACTGGAGGAGCAGAATCTTCCTCAAAGCCGCGGGCGTGCCCTAAGTCGATTTGCCACAAACCATTGATATTGGCATAAGAGGTGCTATGGGTATGTCCACAAAGGTAGGCTTTGACTCTATATTGAAGTAAAAGTTGATGAAAACGAAACGCATTTTTGGGGTATTTATCCAGTGAATCGCCCTGGTGGCGAAGCCGACCGTTGTCCATATCCGGAATAGAGACAATAGGTTCATGGCCAAATACAAAGATAACCGTTTTTGTTGTCGCCTCTAAGTCTTGTTGCAGCCACGCCAACAATTCTGGGACAACATTGCCGTCTGAGCCAGTATCCGTTTTACCATCGTAATATTGATTCAAAGCTACAAAATGACAATTCGCCCAATCGAACGAATAGATAGTCTCTGCACTTCCTAAAGGTCCTTTGTTGACGACCTGGGGCAGTGTCGTTCCATTTTTATTATATTGCCTCAGCCATTCGAAATGCTCAGGAGCTTCCAATTCATGGTTGCCTGGTGCAGGATACCAGGGGTAATCAGAACCCAGCACCATAGTTATCACCTCATGAACCGCTTGCGGCGGATCAATATCTCCAGGCACGATCATCATGGCACCTGGGCCCACTTTTTTTATCGCCTCGACCGCACCTAAAAAATGTTGAGAATTTCGATAAGGCTCAGTGGCATAATAGCGCATATCTGCCAAAGCAATAAAGGTAAAAGCCTGATCCCATTCATCACCAGAGGCACTTATGAAGGTGAAGGAAATCAGAGTGAAAAATAGAGCAAATAACAACACAGATTGCTTTTTCATAATCGAAACGTCTCCTGTAAAAATTATAAGTTTGACTGCTCACAGCAAGTTGATAAAACAAATCAAATGAATCGCACCTTCAGCATTGCACTGGTTATGGCTGCAATAGGCATTCAAATACGAACCTAAATAACAGGCACTTTTTGTTCCCCAGAGAATTTCTGCGGTGCCTGAGAAACATGATATTTCTTTTGAATCAAATCTTCAACCTCTGCGGTAGTTCTCTTTATCGGTCCTTCGGCTTCCATCTTGAGACTG
>CAZNDR010000618.1:0-1324 GCA_964571835.1 uncultured Cytophagia bacterium
GCGTGCGAGTGGATGGTGAAATTTTTGATCTTGAACAAGAGATAAAATTAGAGAAATATAAAAAACATAACATCGAAATCGTGGTCGATCGTTTGGTCATTGATGAACAGATCGGTAGTCGCTTGACCGAATCGGTGGAGACAGCCCTGCAGATCGCTTCTGGCATTGTGCTCATTCAGCAGGTCGATGGCGAAGAACTATTTTTCAGTGAAAAGTTAGCCTGTATCGATTGTAGCATTTCTTACGAGGAATTGGCGCCGCGTATGTTTTCCTTCAACAGCCCCTACGGCGCCTGCCCCAAATGCAATGGCTTGAGCACTATTATGGAAATTGATCCGGATCTGGTGGTGCCGGACAAAACGCTGTCGCTCAATCAAGGGGCGATCAAGCCCTGGGGCGAAGAGCGCGACGGCTGGTTTTTCACCCAATTGCGCGCCGTGGCCGAGAATTATCAGTTCGACATGAATATGCCCTTTGATAAATTGCCGGCTGAGTTTCAGCGAATTGTTCTATACGGCTCCGAGGGCAAAGAAATTCGCATGAAATATCAGCGCAGCGACGGCAAAGCGCACGCTGAATTTACCACCCAGTACGAAGGCATCGTCAAAAATTTGGAACGGCGCTATCACCAGACAACGTCCCAGTACATCCGCACCTGGATTGAAAGCTACATGAATTTCAAGCCCTGCCCGGAATGCGCTGGCGCACGATTGAAAAAAGAATCGTTGGCTGTAAAAATTAATGACCTTAATATTTATCAAATCACTCAGTTTTCTATCAAAGCAGCGACCAATTTTTTTTCATCCCTCAAATTGAATAAACGCGAAGAAAAAATCGCTTACCAGATTTTCAAAGAAATCAACGCCCGGCTGAACTTTCTCAGCAACGTGGGATTGGATTATTTGACGTTGGAGCGCAGCTCCGGCTCGCTTTCCGGCGGCGAGGCGCAGCGCATTCGTTTAGCTACCCAAATCGGTTCACAACTCATGGGGGTGCTTTATATTCTCGACGAGCCTTCCATTGGACTACACCAACGCGACAATGTTAAATTAATTAAAACACTACTGGACCTGCGCGATCTGGGCAATACGGTCATCGTTGTCGAGCACGATAAGGAGACCATCGAAAAAGCTGATTTTGTGGTCGATCTGGGCCCCCGTGCCGGACTGGACGGTGGCAACGTCGTCGCTACCGGGACACCGGAAGAAATCGCCGGCAATGAAAATTCTCTCACCGGACAATATCTTTCTGGCAAAAAGTTCATTCCCCTTCCCAAAAAGAGAAAGCCGGGCAACGGTAATTTTCTCCACTTGATCGGTGCGAC
>CAZNDR010000618.1:1334-2628 GCA_964571835.1 uncultured Cytophagia bacterium
AGAGACAGGTGCGACTGGCAATAATTTAAAATCAGTTGAGGTAAAAATTCCGCTGGGAATTTTTGTTTGCATCACTGGAGTATCAGGATCCGGCAAAAGTACATTGATTAATGAAACGCTTTTTCCTATTTTGCAAAAAGAGATTCAACACAGCAAAAAAAATCCTCTGCCCTATCAAAAATTATTGGGAACAGAATTTATCGACAAAGTCATCGATATCGACCAGTCGCCGATTGGCAGAACGCCGCGCTCCAATCCGGCGACCTATACTGGCGTTTTTACCCACATCCGCGATTTATTTACGCAATTGCCCGAAGCCAAAATTCGTGGTTACCATCCGGGTCGATTCAGTTTCAATGTCAAAGGCGGGCGCTGCGAAGCCTGCCAGGGCGATGGCATCATAAAAATCGAAATGCACTTTTTGCCTGATATTTACGTGACCTGTGAAGTCTGTAAAGGCAAACGTTACAACCGTGAGACGCTGGAAATTAAATACCGCGGCAAGTCCATTGCTGATGTTTTGGACATGACCGTGGCACAGGCGCTGGATTTTTTCAAAAAGATCCCTCGCCTTTTTCGTAAACTGGAGACGCTGGACGATGTTGGGCTGGGTTACATTCGCTTGGGGCAGCAGGCGACCACCCTTTCCGGCGGTGAAGCCCAGCGCGTCAAATTAGCTACTGAGCTTTCTCGTGTCAGCACTGGCAGGACAATTTACATGCTGGACGAACCGACGACCGGCTTGCATTTTGAGGACATCAAAATGCTGCTCAATGTGCTCAATCGTTTAGTGGAAAAAGGCAATACCGTTATTGTCATCGAGCACAACCTCGATGTCATTAAAACAGCCGATTACATCATCGATCTGGGACCCGAAGGTGGTGATGACGGCGGCAGAATTGTGGCCTTTGGCACGCCTGAAGAAATAATTAAAACGGAAAAATCGTATACCGGACAATTTTTGAAAAAATGTTGCCTCACCAATCCGGTTTCTTGAAGAAATTGATTTGTTCGAATTTTTATTCAATAGGGTATTCAATCCCCTCCTGCTTCATCTTGCGATATAAATTTGTTCTCTCTCGCAAGTTGATTGGTGGCCGCGCCGCCAGTCCAACCAGTTGACGATTGGTTTGGTCTAACCACATTCTTTTTCAGACTGATCACGGGCTTTTTTGAGAGGGAGATTTAAATCTAGTTTCTCACTTAATCGTTGCCAACCAAAAATTTCTATTAATTGCACCAAGTCAATTATTTCGGATCTATCAAAAATTACTATTTTTTCCATCAGGTTCAG
>CAZNDR010000619.1:0-2601 GCA_964571835.1 uncultured Cytophagia bacterium
GAGAAAAAAGCTTGAACATTTAGTTTTTCGCATAGCATTTCAATATCGTCAGCAACAGCCAGTCGTAGCTCTTTATTCATAAGTTTATTGACATCATGAAAAGTAAATCCGATGAGTAGTGCTTTGAGAAAAATTGCTGTCTCTTTTCGATTAATGAGATTCTGCTGCTTTAAATGTTGCTCAAACAATTTCAGAGCAGGGAAAATGCCATTTAGAATATGAATGTGGTATGGCATATCGGTTTGATTCATTACACTCATTGACAACTTTTCATCATCAAACTTTTTTCCTGTACTACCTTTTGCACTTACCAAAGCAAACTCTTTTGCTATATGGGAAAAAAGAGATGATAAGTAAGATTGGCTTACTCTATTAAATAAGTCAGTTTGAAAAAAGGCCGTCGTGCGAAATATTAATGACATTGTCTTCCTCCCTATTTTGGTACAAACAATTATTATTTTTTATCTTTGCTGGTGCTGGTCTAAAAATCTATTTTTGTTTCCTCTTATCTAAAATTTAAACTAGCCTGCTCTAATTGCTCTATCTCGTCTTTCCCAGCACCCTCTCCCGCACTGATTCCACTCTAACCTGAATTCTGCTTCAAAGCTGTCATATAGCTCAAAATTATCTTCCGGCGTATTTATGAATCCTTGTTATATGAGGCTTTTGGCTGCGAAATAATTCGTATTCTGCCGCCGGTGCGCGCGGTCTGGGTGAAATGTAGTAGTTACGTTTCATGGGATTCATTCTTGTTTTTATTGACTGAATAATTATTGACAGAATAATTACCGTCAGGATAATTGATTTTGCCTGATCGTTTTAAACATGATAATTGCTCTGCAAAAATTAATCCATTGCATTGCTTCCAAAATGGTGTGCTGCAGAAGCCGGTTTAAATGGCGTTCGTAAAAAGCAAGATCCTTTTTAATCGAAGAAAACTTGAAAGCGACTTTTGGCGTGAGCAAGTTCATTTTTTGCTCGCCCAACTCCGCAGAACCGCTAAATACTTTGACATTTTGCTCAACGGTTTCTTCGCTGCCGCGGAAAAAAGTAACCGCCTCATGGAACAAGCGGGTGTCCAGATACGCGCCCCACTCCTGCAATAGTTCGATTATCGTATTCTTCAACCATTCACTATCCGCATCAAGATTTCTCCACTTTGTCTCGTCGATAAAAAATTGAAAGCGATCCTGCTGTCTTACCGTAGTAGATACAAAACGATATTCCACTGATGAGAGACGAAAGTTAATCAGCTTGCCGTAAGAAAGTCCCATCAAAAACAAATAATTGAGAATTTGCTTTTGATGCTCTCCATTAAGGCTATTTACCGTTTTTAATTCATAAACTATTGCCTCATTGAAAAGAACATCCAAATAGAAATATTTTTGAAAACCATGGTGGGAAACAATGATTGGCGTCTCTGCCGCTACGTTCTCAAATCCTGCCTCAAGGCAGCGCCTTACCAATTCCCTTTGATAAATTTTTTCGTCCCAAAATCTGCCAAATTCATTGTGAATTAAAAAAACAATCTCCATTATTTTATAATCCAACTGATAGAAATCTTGTTTTGAAATGATCTTCGGTTTTACATCAAATTCAATCGGCATTTTCGCTCTGGTAAAAATAAAGGTACAAGCTTTTCCAGCGCTAAAACCATCCTTCCTTTAATCATCCTGCCCTTAATTATTTTGCCAATTAATCACCATGCCATCACATCAATCATCCCCAATCCCTGCGAATTCCGCTGACCAATGCCACAGTCCCAGGCGACTTGTTGGAGCTCCCTGCTGCCGGTCAAATAGAACGGACATTCAAACGCTTTGATTTTTGTCTCTGCGCTTGTGCCCTCTTTGATGATAATGAGTTTAGAAAGGCCCGCATCGCCGCCTTTGTTTTGCCGGTATTCCTCATCGAGTTTAAATTCCAAACGACTGTCGGCTGGCTGTTTTTGGTAAACTGTTTCATATTTGGAGATCAAATTGTGCCGGATCGCCTCAACCAGTTCAGGCTCGGAGGGGCGGTAATAGTGCTCCTGCAATTTGCCATACTTTTCTTTTTTGGTGGAAACAGTGATCGGAGATAGGCATTTAAATTTGGTCGTGCCGTCAAAGGCCGGAGTGGGCAGCGTCTCCACCTGCTCAATCACAAATCTGCCCACGACATCCTTGCTGCCAATATCTATTTTTTGAGTGGCAAACAGACCGATGACAAAATTTTGCACAAAATCTTCGAGCATGGGACTGGAAACAATAAGCGTGCAAGTCGGGCGATTGAAGGCAAAAAGCAAGTTCCTTTTTAGCCTGGCGCCGGGAATAAAAAGCTTGGAAAATACAAACAATTTGATCGGTTTCTTGTCAGGAGTTAAATAGCCGCGCGTATGGAGCCAGGCAGAAAATTCTGACGAGCTGCTGGAAAGAATTTTGTAGATGGCAGCCGATAGCGGATATTGATAGTTAAGGGGAATGACAGTTTCTTTTTCTTGTGGACGCAAGGCCAAACGAATTCTCATTGTTGCTCCAAGATGTTGGATAAATAAAAATTAAAACGAATGTCAGGTGCAGGTGTCAGGAAAGTGTATTTCGGATTCGTATTATTTTATTA
>CAZNDR010000620.1:0-2598 GCA_964571835.1 uncultured Cytophagia bacterium
CTGTATCGATTTTATGACAGTTTTAAACAAGGGGGCGATGTAAAACAGAAACTATTAGAGACATTCTGGGAAAAATCAGAGTATCGAAAAAGCACCTTTGTTAAATTTTATGTGGCAAAAGATAAAGTAAAGGCTGAGTTTTATCGTGATGATGCCCACGGCGGAGCATATAGTTTACGACAGACATTGCTGTTGAAGGACGGGAATTAAATAAATGTCCTATTTTGTATTTCATAGCTTAAATAAAATGAACATTATTAATTCGTCCAAATGAGTAATTTATATAATTCACAGTCCTAAACTAAACTGAGAGGAGGTGATTATTACCATATTGATCGTTTGATTAATATAGCACTAATTTGAAGGGAGGTGATGTACCTAATCTTTATCTAATAGAACCATTAAATGTCCTAATCGTTCAAAAAAATTATTTAAAAGGAGTGGACGAAATGAAAAAAGAATTATTGACACTTCAGAAGCTACTCTTTATCATCGTAATAGTTTTAATGGTTATGAGTAGCGCAAACTTTTTGCTCGCCCAGGCGAAAGGGCGAATTAGTGGGCAAATTAAGGACGCCAGTACTGGTGATTATTTACCTGGCGCTAATGTCATGCTAAAAGGAACTACTTTTGGAGCGGCATCAGATCGAGAAGGAAAATATCACATTGAGAATGTACCTGCTGGAACTTATATTTTGACCGTCAGCTACATCGGCTATGAGGAATTCTCTGCAGAGGTTACAGTTACAGCAGGCGGTACAGTGGTACAAGATGCGACATTAAAAGTCAGCTATTTGGAAATGGAACAGGTCGTTGTCCATGGCTTGCGGGAAGGTCAGATCAAAGCACTCAGTCAGCAGAGAACATCGTCTAATATTCAAAATGTTGTTTCCGAAGAGCTCATGCAGCGCTTTCCTGATTTAAACACTGCCGAGGTGCTCCAGCGGATTCCTGCTGTGTCCATTGAACGCGATCAAGGCGAGGGTCGTTATGTGCTAATTCGGGGTACCGAAGCCCGGCTTAATGCTGTATCGGTCAATGGTGAGCGCATCGCCTCCCCAGAAGACGGCGAGCGCTATGTCGGACTGGATGTCATTTCCACCAGCCAAGTCGCTTCCATTGAAGTCGTCAAAGCTCTTACACCGGACGTGGACGCTGACGCCGTTGGCGGTTCAGTGAATTTGGTAACCCGCAGTGCCTTCGACTCGGATAAGCCAACGTTGCACGCTACTCTCGGTGGCGGTTACAGTAATCAATTAGGAAAACCTCTTTATCAGGGTGCTTTTACTTACGGCAGGAAGTTCGGGCCCGATAATAAATTTGGTATCACCTTTACTGGCAATTATGATTATAGCAAACGAAGTACCTGGGACAATGAGATGGATTGGGGAGAAGTAGGGACGACCACTGGAGGTTCCATCCCTTTTGCGCTGCAAGACCTGGATTTACGGGATTATATTGTGGAACGCGAGCGATGGAATGTTGCCGGCACCTTGGACTATCGTCCGTCTGATAACAGCAAGTTCTTTTTCCGTGCCATGTACAACAATCGTGATGACAATGAATTGCGGCGCCGGCTGCGAGTTCGAGTGAACAAGGGGAGCTACGTCGATGCGACGCACATCGAAAAAGCGCGGATTTATCGCGAACTCAAAGATCGATTGGAACGACAGAAAATCATCAGTATTTCTGCGGGTGGGCTTCACCATTTGAATAACCTGAATCTGGATTATACACTTGCCTACAGTTATGCCCAGCAAGAAAAGCCCAATGAAACCGATCCGCTGTTCGAACTGAACAAAAAGCCCAATCTAACCCTGAATTTGTCCGATCCCGATTTGCCAAAATATCAGATTACCAGCCTGGCTGCCGATTACGACCAGAATCCTGATAACTTTAAAATTTCGGAAGTGCGCCGAAATATGGACAATAATACCGACAGAGACATTTTGGGTGCGATGAATTTAAAGTATTCGTATCAGCTCGGCAACAATCCCTCCGAGTTGAAATTTGGCGGCAAGATGCATGTCAGAAAAAAATTCAAGGATTTTGAGCGTTGGCGCTACGGTTGGGAAGGTGAGGACGATCTGTTGATGTCGCCATTTGTGGTTGAAAGGAATATCTACATTCTGGATAAAGCTTACAAACTAGGACCAGCAGTTGATTCCAAAAAATTCCGCGCAACCTTTACGGCAGAGCAAGATAAGTTGTTCCAGGGCGAAATCGACCGAGAATATTCTGACGCTGCGAATTACACCGCAGACGAGAATATTTTTGCCTACTACGCCATGAACACCATAAATATGGGCAAGTTGATGGCACTGGTTGGATTTCGACATGAATTCACGAATATCAACAACCAGAGCAATCACGTGCAGTTGGACGAAGATGGTAATTATGTCTCGACGACACCGGTGGAAGATGAAGTCAGTTACAACAACCTTTTGCCCATGGCGCACTTGCGCTACCGTCTAACGCCGTTTACAAACATTCGCGCAGCGATTACCACAGGTCTTGCCCGGCCCAACTTTTACGACTTGGTTCCATACAAAATAGTCTTTGATGAGGATCAAGTAATCAACATGGGCAATACAGACC
>CAZNDR010000621.1:0-2595 GCA_964571835.1 uncultured Cytophagia bacterium
GACGATTATTTTTATGTTGACATTTTGAATAATTTTGTTAGTTTGAAAAGACAAAAATATTTTAAATCGATTTATGCGAGCTACACAGCAAACCTTTATTTTAGCTTGAATGATTTATCGACAGTTGAATAAAAAGAAAAAAGCACCATGCAAGAATCTGAAATCATTATTGTCAACGGCATTCCGGGAAAAAACTACTATCAAATTGCGATAAGCGCCGTAAAATACGCTATCATCTCTCTCCCCTTTACGATTGACCGAATGAGTTTGGGCAGCCGCAATGAACAGATTGTTAACATTGCCAAAGGAAAAATCGCCGAAGGCGTACTTGAATTTTTTTGTCTGCATAATGAAATCAAAGCAAATTTTGAATTATGTACGACACCCTATTACCAAATCGACCGCCGTGATTTTTTATTGTTTGGTGCTGAATGGGACCAGAAAAATAATTTTATCTATCACCAGGGGGATGAGTTGGCCGATAGAAAATATATTGATTTGCCAGCTCTAATACCTAACCGACAATCACGTCAGGATCAATGGCAAAAAAGACAAATTCTCTATTTCAAAAATTCGCGCTCAGCAAAATTTCTATTTACGTTTATGAAAGCAGCAGAAAGCAAAAAGAAAAGAGGCAGTTTCTTTTCGATAAATCTTTCACCACGACAGATTAATTTTCTTGATGAATTATACGAAAAATACCAGGGTAGGCCTCAGGAAAAAGCGCCATTTGCCGAAGACGATTTTTGGAAAGAAATGAAAAGCTTAAAAGGTGATCAAAAGTCATTTTTGCTGCATGACCGGCCAGCCCTGGTCATTACTGGCTATGCTGATGAAAGACATTGGCAGCTATTTTTTGATACCGAGCATAAAAATTTTTTAGACGGTGTTCTGATGACAAAAATCAGAAACCGAACCTGCATGGTGAGCGAGCTGCCATCATTTCTTTCTTTGTTTCCGCAGTTGAGTGAAAGAATAAACTATGGCTGCTGTAAGCATGATGGTCTCTGGCTTTGAAAGGATTATCCCATCTGGGGACTCAAGGCTTCTGAAAATTCAGACAATAGTGATGAAAGGTGTTGCTGACCCAGGTGTGGTAGTAGCCGTACGGTGCAATGTTGATGTCATCCTGCAACCAAAAAACTTCGGGCAGGAGAATCAATTTTTTCTGCAGCCGCCGACTCAAGTCCCAGGCAAGCGGGTAATTTTTGCCTTTCTTTTTAATATTCTTGACTACAATAGTGAGGTAACCCCGGTGTTTTAGATTTTCGATGAGGCGGAAATATATGTTTACCAGTTCAGAGAGAAATATTTCATATTGGCTGATATTTCCTAAATCAAAAGTATCATCGGAATAATTTTGCTGCAGCCCTTTTTCCTTGCGTCGTGCCTGGCCTTCGGCGCCTTTCATGTTCAGCATGTCCCAGTACGGCGGCGAAGTGAAAATATAATCAAGAGGAGGGACATCTGCCTTTGTAATTTGGCGGGCGTCAGCGCAAATAATTCTGAAGGTCAATTTATTTTGGCAATCGCTGAGAGATCTCAAAAAGTTGCTGCATCTTTTCTGCGCGATCTGGCTAAAAAAGGCACTCAATTCGACGCCATAACCAGAGCGATTGTTTTGCAGAGAAGCTAAGATGGCGCTGCCGGTACCGCACATAGGATCAAAAATATTGTCTCCTTTTCTGGAAAAAAGAGGCAAAAATAGTTCGACGAGTTCTTCGGGAAATTTTGCCGGATGTAAAATTTCGTCTTTGTTTCTGGGCCTCGGCTTTAAAATGTGCCAGGCGTTAATTTTTTGTTCAGAAAAGTTCGTAGGCCGGAGCTGCTGTTTTTGTTGAAAGTAGCCAGCATCTATCAGCTCGAACGATAAACTACTATTTTCATCTTTTCGAAAATACAAAGAATAAAAAGTTGATCCGTCGTGGTGAAAGAAATCCCAATCTGGTGATTTATCATCAGGTGAGAGGCAACCAATTTTTTCGTCTTTGAGGCTGAGCGCGGTTTGTAGATTTTTTGCCAGATCCCAGGCGAATGGAACATAGAGCCCATCATTTTGGATGTTACGAATGAAGACTACCAGAAATCTTCGATAAACAATTTTTTCTTTCAGCAAAAAAAGCGTCTGCAAAAGTTGGGCTTTTATCTTATTATAGCCGGCAATTGAGGTATTACCGTTTATCGTTTGCAGAAAATCTATCATTACTAATTGGAATTTGTCGTTTGGCTTGAGCTCTGATTGGCTAAACAACCGTACCTTTTCCTGTGCCGCGACTTTTTTAATAATTTCCATACCAGCCTCATCGCCGGCATAAAACAAATTAGGGGGATTTTTATGGTCATTAAATTTTATAAAAAAGCGAACGTTTTCCCGGTAGAGATTTTCTCGGCTCGAGAACTTAAACCAGGATTTCTGAAAAGGAAGCCATTCTTTTGATGTGAGGTTGTTGAAACGATTTTGCATAAAGATTTTATTTTATCAATTTTAATTGTTACTAATTTAAACTTTTTTTTTAAAAAAACAAGATTGAAATCTTGTTTCAATAAATCAAGGTGATTTTTATTTATTCCTAAATTTTTAAAACCGATTTGGGT
>CAZNDR010000622.1:0-2594 GCA_964571835.1 uncultured Cytophagia bacterium
ATATTGTTTGACTAATAAATCATGGGAGAGGCAAAAATGAATAGAAATTCAACTACAAAAGGTCGTCAAATGATAGACCGGCGTCGCTTTATGACTGACGCCGGATCCGCGGCATTGGCATTTACCATACTCAATCCCAAGCTGGTGAAAAGCAGTTCTGCCAATTCCAAAATTAAGCTGGGGCTGATTGGCTGTGGCGGTCGCGGCTCGTGGATTGCGCGCTTGTTTCAACAACATGGCGGTTATGAAATTTCCGCCGCAGCGGATTATTTCCAGGATCGGATAAATGAGTTTGGCGAAAATTTTAATGTGCCCACCAAGCGTCGTTTTACTGGTTTATCAGGTTACAAACGACTTTTAGACAGTAAAGTCGATGCTGTCGCCATTGAAACCCCTCCCTATTTTCATCCCGAACAGGCAGCCGCTGCCATCGATGCCGGTGTGCATGTTTACCTGGCAAAACCCATTGCTGTGGATGTTCCCGGTTGCTACTCCGTTGCCGAAAGCGGGAAAAAAGCCAGTCAGAATAAACTGTGCCTGTTAGTGGATTTTCAGACTCGAGCCAACGCCTTTTTTATTGAAGCCATTCAAAAAGTTCACGACGGCGCGATTGGTAATTTTGCTTTTGGCGAAGCCAGTTACCACGCCGGAAGTCCTTGGCAGCGATTTTATGAAGTATTGCAAGCTGATCCCAATAATCCGGAAAATCGCTTGCGCGCCTGGGGGCTGGATCGCGCTTTATCCGGCGATATTATCACTGAACAAAATATTCATACCATTGATGTGATGAACTGGATTATGAACCAGCAGCCAATCTATGCTGTCGGCACGGGTGGACATAAGGTGCGAACTGATCTGGGAAATTGCTGGGACCATTACACGCTGCTATTCCAATACCCGCAAAATGTGGGCATCACCTTTAGTTCACGCCAATTTGAAGGCTATGGCACTGTTCCCGAAGGTATTCGCAATCGCATGTTCGGCTCGAAAGGCGTCTTGGAAACAGAGTACGGCGGACAGGTGCTCATCCGCGGAGAAAATTTTTATCGCGGCGGCAAAACGGAAGACATTTATAAACTGGGTGCTGAGTCTAATATCGCTACTTTTTATGAAAATATCACCAGCCAAAAATTTGATAACCCGACGGTAGCGCCCAGCGTGCAAAGCAATATGCTCACTATCTTAGGTCGCACCGCTGCTTATGAAGGACGCCCTGTCTATTGGTATCAAATAGTCAACGATGAAGAAAGAATGGAACCAAAATTGAAAGGATTATTAGACTGACGTTGAGCCTGATAGGCTTTATTTTTTTTATCTTTTAAATAATTTAGAAACCAGCTTGAAATTAAACAAGTGCGTAGCAAAAAGGTAGGCTGAACTTCGACTGCGCTCAGCGTGACAATGCTAAAACGCCACTCTGAGTACCAGTCAATCAGGAAAGGGTGATATCCACTTTCGCAAATGCCATTCTATTGGCAAAGCCCACGATTTACTATGCGCTCAAATCAGACGACAAAATGAAGCGCCGACAATTTTTGAAAAATTCAATCAACGCCGCCGCTGGAGCTGCTGTCTTCCCGTCAATAGTGCCAGCTTCCGTGTGGGGCAAGTCAATTAAGCCAAGCGACAAAATAACTTTGGGATTTATCGGTCTCGGCAAACAGGGCAGCTATTTATTGCAGGATTTTTTAAATACGCCAGGCACACAGGTTCTTGCTGTCAGCGATGTGGATGCCTTAAAATTGAATCGGGCAAAAGAAATAACAAAAAATTTTTATGAGACCAACTATTCCGCTGGCAGTTATCGGGGGTGCACTGGTCATGTTGATTATCAGGAGATTATTCATCGAGCCGATATTGACGCCGTGGTCATTGCTACGCCGGATCATTGGCATGCTATTCAAACCATAGCCGCTGCCCGGGCTGGCAAAGATATTTACGGCGAAAAACCGCTGTCGCTGACCATCGCTGAAGCCAGGGCCATGGTTAATGAGGTGAGAAAAAATAATGTTATTTTCCAAACTGGTAGCATGCAGCGGTCAGATAGCCGATTTCGCTATGCCTGCGAACTGGTGCGCAATGGTTACATCGGAGAGGTGAAAAACGTGCGCGTGAGCATCGCTACCGGCTTTCAACCACACCCCATTATCTGTGATCTGCCAGCACAGCTAACGCCGCCTGAATTAGATTGGGAACGCTGGTTAGGTCCAGCGCCGCAACGGCCTTATCATGAAATTTTGGCGCCGCCTATTTCCTTTGACGGTTTCCCGGCTTGGCGAGACTACATCGACTACTCTGGCGGCGGTATGACCGATTGGGGCGCCCACCACTTTGACATTGCTCAGTGGGGCTTGGGCATGGATGCTGCCGGACCAGAGGAAATTTTTCCTGCTGATGGAAAAGATTTTGAGTTGCTCACCTATCGCTACAGCAATGGCGTATTGATGACCACCGATTTTGTGGGCAACGGAATCCTGTTTACCGGATCAGAAGGTGAGATTGAAGTCAATCGCTCCCTGCTACGCACTAAACCAGAAAAATTGCTGGCACAAATCATCAAACCCAATGAAATACATTTGTACAAAAGTAATAAT
>CAZNDR010000623.1:0-2589 GCA_964571835.1 uncultured Cytophagia bacterium
ATATTTTATAAGCACAGCCAAGAATTTTTTCGGTCAAGCCTGCCAGCTTTATTACATGCCTCTTGCAATTAACACAATTAAGGTTTGATCAACAGGATAAAGATCTAAAGCCAATTGATCCTGTCTTTCCCAAACATCATGTTATCCTATCCTTCGTAAACACGCTGTGATTGGTTACAAAATTTTGCTGCTACACGGCTGTCGTGTTAGAAGCCTATATCAGCGAGAGGAAGGGCGTTGCCAATGCTAACAAAATCGTTGCCTTTTTTGGTTTAAATCCAGCGGTTCACCAGTTCAGATAAAGGAAAGAGAAGTCCAGACTTCAGAGAAAAGGCAGCTCCATCGTGTTCCAAAAACTATTCCTGGCCGTGATCTGTCGCATCAATAACAAAACCAGACCAATTTACCGCGATGATCAATGCCTGGTCGCTTCCGGAAAATCCAAACTGGTAGAAATCCCCGTTTCATTAAGCAAACTGTTAGCGCCATCTCTGCTACGCCTAAAAATCAACAACCTTTTGATGAAAACAAAATGTAAGCCTTTTTTATTTTTGACTTGACGTTTGGTTTTGTATCTCAGCGGCAAAACCCAGGCTGAATAGTTACCATCATGTTGAAAAATTGAATCAAAGCCTTTTCGCTTAAATAAATCTCCCAACCAATCGGAAGATGGGCAAAAATTTAGCTATTGCTGGTTTGGAGCTGTGTGGGCTAAAGCCCAAATGAATGTTGATTTCATTAGATTCTCCGCCATAAATGGCGGAGCTATTCATAAATAGTGAATAGCTTCGTTCTTTAGAACGGAGATTTTATAAATACCTCAAAGATTCATAGGCTTTAGCCCTTCATTCCACGTAATAATTGTTCAACCGGTCATTCATATTCCTAATACATGGGTAGAAATTATCGCTGCAATGGCTGGTCTAACCTTGTTTTGTCAACTGCTCCAATAGCTCAATAATCATCATTTCCCGACGATCAAGACTTCTATCAATCATAGTCAGTTCTTTTAATAATTTTATAACTGCTTTCAGTTGTTGGGCAGAGCATTCTTTCCGCATGGTCAGCACTGCTTTTTTGATCATGTCGGTTGAATCTGCCTGCAATTGATTCATGTTTTCCAAAAAACCTTTTTCCAGTTCTTCGTCAGTACAGGCAAAGTGTTTTTTCATAACGCTAAAAATCATCGCTTTTTCTTGGCTGGATACTTTTCCATCAGCCAGTGCCGTGGTATTCAGCAAAGTCATTACCGCTGATCTTATCTTCATCGGTGGTGTCCTCAATTATTCATGCAAGCATATTCAACATCTTTTTATACTTCATATTTAGTTAAGGTCAGTCCGGGCGGGACTTCGACTTTTTCTTTGTAAATATCCCAATAATAATTTCTGGCCTCTCCCAGTTTTTGGTACAACTCATGGTTTTTTTCAGCTTGTTGTTCGCCAATTATCTTTCCGGATCCATCCACCAAAATTAATTGTTGAGCCCGGTTCAGAATCCCGGCGGTGCCGACACTGCAGACGGCCACTACTTCATTATTTTTAGATTTTTCGACCAGCTCGCCATAAGTCATGTCACGTTCTATTACCTTGACGCCCTGATGTTTGAGAATAGCCACAATGCCCTGAATCGTTACCGAAGGCAGAATGAGCGGGCTTTCAGGAATTTTTATCACTGTGCCATCACGCAGGGCAAACAGGCAACAGGAAGAATCCCATTCGGTTATTTTGCGTTTTTCAATAGCTTCGAAGGAACGATCATCGAGCAAAAGAGCGGCTGCGGCGCCGGGGAAAATCTTTTTTGCCGCGTCCACTGCTTTTAAGCTAATCACATAATTGATGCCCAATTTCAGACAACCTGTGCCATTGGCAGCACAGGCTCGAACATAATTGGGAACAACCACGCCGCTGAACGGCTCGCCCAGATATCGATCATAGCGACAAGCCACCGCTCGAATGGAAGGATTGTTGGGAAAAGTGACGCCAATCGAATGCTCCTCGTCAACAGTAAAAGGGCGCAAATAACCTTGAGCTTGTTGCTCGGCTATTTCGTACAAAAACTCGATCATTGCTGCATCCCGCATATATCTTAAAAAGATGTCAGCCATGTCATCGATTCCGGGCACCCATTGTTGTTGGTGTTGGCCTAAATTAAAAGCAATGCCCTTTTGAAACCGCAACAAATTTTTTCCCAGGTTGAGAAAAATAATCTCCACTTTTCCGCGGCTATTTTTTTTGCAATAAAAACGAATTCCCTCAAATGCCAAAAATAGACCATAATGAATGGATCGCGAGACTGCATAAACCTTATCATTGCTGGCCACAACCTTGAATGACTTATCTTTTAACAGATAGCAACTCTGCCTGCTTGCCCATTTAATTCCGTCAAATCCAGCCATATTTTTTCTCCAGAGTATTTTTCTGAGTTCATTTTACTGAGCAAATAATAAGCACACTTCCTAATTTTTTGGAAAAAGCACTAATGTTCTAATTTGGATTTATCATCAAACAAATCAATTCACTCGCGTCACTGCGGTTTCCGCTGCCCGAATCAACTCTTCCGTCGACATCGGCTCCCCAACCGCTAATC
>CAZNDR010000624.1:0-2579 GCA_964571835.1 uncultured Cytophagia bacterium
AGAAATTTGAGCGCCACGGTTCGTTTTAATTTTGTATCTTCAGCTTTATAAACAACTCCCATCCCGCCTTCGCCGATTTTCTGAAGAATTTTATAATGCGATATATTTTTGCCTTCCATCTTTTCTTTCATGGTGCCTCCTATTTTTTATTTTCTGCTCGGTCGTTGTTAGGCTCCATTGGTTTAGTACTAATCAATATCAAATTAATTCCTTCAGGCTCTGCCATTACAAAATGCCTGCCTTCAGGATTGCTATCTTTGGCAACAGCTAAAAGCTCCTCCTCCGTGCGATAGATTAATCTCCAATTGCCAAAAACTTCCATCAATATTTGCAGTGGATGATTGCTGGAGAAATTGCCAATAAATAGTGAACCTCCGTAATTTAGCTTACTGTACAAATTTTTTAATAAGCGCTTAGCAATTTTGTCGTCGAGATAATCAAATAATCCCAAGGAATAAATAATGTCCTGTTGTTGTCCCAAATTAATTTTTTTCTTGATTATTTCAGCCACGCTCGCTTGAAGGAAATTTGCTTGTACATGATTCTGGTTCGGGATATTTCGTTTGGCATATGCCAACGCTTCAATATCATTATCAATCAAGGTCCAAATTATTTTTTTATTGCTTTCATCTTTTTCTAATAAATTAAGCATATCGCTGACTTCTCTAGCAGGCCCACAGGCGACACTCGTAACTTTAAGTTCTGAGATAAAAGATAATTTTTGTTGAATCAGCCCCTGAATAATCTTGGCTCGATTTCGAATGGCATTGCTCGATTGGCTGGAAAATATAAAATAATTCAGCAATTTGCCCATGTTGCTGTTGGCTTGAAATAATTCATTATTGTAAATGCAATTCAACATTTGGTAATCGTCGGCATAGCTAAGCGGGTTAGTTAAAATTCGGTTGGTAAACGGGCTTTCTTCGATGATCCGAATCAGATTTTTAAATTTCTTTTTTAAATCGTCAATGGCAAGATCTTCGTTTGAGGTGTATAAAATTAGCCTATCCAAAAAGACTTGAAACACCTTAGCAAATTTGGGGAATTCATTCAGCAGCTCGGCATTGGACATCCGTTGAGTTTTTTTTTCCAAATTCAAAAGATAGCCTTCAATATTAGATGCTTGTAGCAATAGTTGCTTCTCGCACCTTTCATTTTTTCTTGCTGCTTTTGACAAAACATGAGCTTCAGTCTTGGCAAATTTTGCATTTTCTATTTCATGGATCGCATCGTAGGTGATCTTGATACCAATTTTAATTATTTCATTTACCTTGGAAAAATCTCTAGCTAAATTACGTGGCACTCGTGGTCGCAGCAAGATTTCACAATGTGGCTTGGAAAAAAAGATATCCCGCCGGACATTCCAGCCCAAACCTCTAAGCAAAAAAGGGATAAGCTTAACGGTGATTGGGGACACTCGACGATGTACAGCTCTGATCGGTTTTGCCTGAATGGCAATGACGAAATCGGCTCCTTCTTCATAGAGAATTTGGGTATTGAGGGGTGAGAGAATCGCACCATCTGACAATTTCATATTGGCAATTTTGTGTTTTTTTAACATAATCGGTATGGCCATGCTGGCGCGCACCGCATCAAAAACGCGACCATGGCTGAGGATTACACTTTTTTGAGAAGCTTTATCCGCAGCAACGATATAAAGTGGCACCATCAGTTCATGAAAATCCAAATCACAACCAGCTAATTGAAGAATTTCTTCAAATAGCTTTTCTGCCGTTGAAAAAGCGACACCTGGAATTTTCATGTCTTTTTTTAATAATTCTTTGATTCTGCCCTTAGCAAATAATTCAATTATTTTTTGGCGGATTTCTTCCAAAGGAATGCCGCTGGCATAAAGAGAACCAATTACAGCTCCCATGCTGGTTCCGCAAATCATGCTGACAGGAATTTTTAGCTGTTTAAGAGCAATCAGCATCCCTAAGTCGACCAAACCATAAGGCAAGCCAGGACCTAATGCCACACCGATTGTTTTTGCTTCATAAATATTTGCAGCGATGGGAGAAATATTGATTCTGGTTCTGCTTAAAGTCACAGCTTCCATTTTATTCCTCCGACAAACCATTTAAAAATATCAAAGTGAATTTAGCATAAACCGTCGTCAATTATTGATCACTGGAAATTCCATGGGTATAATTTGAAGTTTTTCTTAATCAGTCTTCAGAGTGCGGGATAAAAATTCATGCTCTTGGGCAAGCGGTCTTCCCATTTATCAAATATAACTTATCCTTTTTCTGCGGGCATCCAGAGATAATGATTGAAAAAATAATCTAAATTTTTACGGCTATAATATATATTTCTAAAGTTAAAATGTCAATAAGAAAATGAAAATAGATGTGATTAATTTGAGATTTTATCAGATGATGTCCACGCATGAGTCTACTTTTCTGTCCCTTTTTTCTTGTAATTGCCTCCTTGCCAGATGGACATTTATCGTGCTAAACAATTGCTTCTATTATTTGTAGCAAAAATATTTCGATTGATTTATATATTACTGCCAGACGACTCTTTCGGCAATGAATCATCTGGCATGCCACAATAATACCTCAACCAAGGTGCATATG
>CAZNDR010000625.1:0-2575 GCA_964571835.1 uncultured Cytophagia bacterium
AAATAAAATCATTCCTTTTGGCTTCAGTGAAAAAAGCAAGGATATTATTATTTTTATTTCTGCCGATCCAGCTGATCCTAATCTCGAAAAAATATTGAATAATGCAGGCATTCAACAGTTCGAGTTAGCTTATACCCGGCTGGAAAACTTAAATGCATTAATCTCACGAGTTGTGGCTAAAGAAAATGAATTTTTAAAATTGGTTCATCAGGCTGGTGAAGAAGTTTCGTTAATCGATGAAGAGCAGGAAGAACAAGCTGTTGATGAAGATGAGTTAGCTGCCGCTGTCAACCAGAGTGTGCTGGTCAATTTATTTGAAGCCAGCTTGATCGAAGCGGTTCACGAAGGCGCCAGTGATATTCATATTATCCCGAAGGAAAACAATGTTACTGAAATTCATTTCCGTGTTGATGGTCGCTTAAAATTATGGCATCGAAAGGATAATGTTAAACCAGAAGCATTTTTAGCAGTAGCTAAAGACCGCACTAAAAATGTCGACCGCTTCGAGTGGGAGTCAGCGCAGGACGGTTTTATTCAGCGCCGCATTGATCATTATTTAATTCGTTTCAGAGTGTCAATTTTGCCTATTGTTTCCAGCGCCTTCAATCGAAAATATGAAAGCATTGTTATCCGCGTGCTGGATGACCGTAAGGTCATAACTAACTTAGATAAATTAGGATTAGATACTATTGCCAAAACAGAATTTGTAAAAGCGATAAATAAACCGCAGGGAATGGTTATCCTGACCGGTCCGACTGGCAGTGGTAAAAGTACAACCTTGGTCGCTGCGCTGAATCAGGTGATCAGTCCCGATTTAAATATTTTGACTGTTGAAGATCCGGTTGAATATAATATCCCTGGTGCAAGACAATTAAAGATAAATAATAAAATGAACTTTGATCAAGCAATCAGATCAATTTTACGGCACGACCCGGATATCGTCATGGTCGGAGAAATTCGTGATGCTAAGACAGCAGAAATTGCTATCAAATTAGCCAACACTGGCCACTTGACCTTTTCCACCCTTCACACTAACGACGCGGCTAGCGTTGTTTCTCGCTTGTATAAAATGGGGATAGAGCCTTTCCTGATTGCTTATGCTATCAATTTAGTCGTTGCACAACGCTTAATCCGGGCGTTGTGTCCCCAATGCAAAAAAGAATTATCAGACAAGGAAAAAAGTATCGCCTCGACTTTTGGCATCAGTGAAAGCGAAATTGCCAAAGCAAAGTTTTATAGGCCAATCGGCTGCAAGAATTGTCGCGATGGTTATTCTGGACGTCTAGGCATTTTTGAAACACTGCCTTTTACTCCAGAAATTCGGAGAATTATTCTAAACGCCTCACGAGATCTCGATGAGGATGCGATTCGAACAGCCGCAATTAAAAATGGAATGCTGACGCTGAGACAAACAGCGTTGAATCATGCAAAAAACGGTGTGACCAGTTTAGAAGAAGTCGCCTCAGTCACCAGTGAATAACCAAACAGAGGATGGGGATGATGATGATGAACAATATATTATTAATAGAAGATGATCCAGTCTCTCAATTATTTCTAAAGAAATTGTTGGAAAAAGAGGGATACAAAGTTGATGTCGCTAACGAAGCCAGAGAAGGCATTTCCAAAGCTGGCAGTAGTAATTATCAGTATGCTTTTGTCGATCTGGTTTTGCCGGGCATGATGAACGGTGTTGAAGTCATAAAAAAATTGAGATTGATCATGCCTAAAAGCAAAATTATCGCCTATTCTGGATTTAGCGATGTGGATATCACTGAAAGGGTAACTCATGCTGGTGCAAATTCATTTTTATCCAAGCCGTTTAATAAAAAACAATTGATGGATGTGATGATCGTCGAAAACTAATAGTGGCAGACGTAACTAAATAAGGGTAGCTGTAATGGGAAGAATGTTAATTGTCGATGACGAACAGGAAATTCGTAATTTAATGGCACAGAATTTTTCCATGGAAGGCTTGGAAGTTGACACAGCTTCGGTCGCTGAAGAAGCCATTTTAAAAGCCAAATCAAAACAATACGATTTTATGCTGGTCGATTTGGTATTGCCCGGTAGATTGAACGGTTTAGATATTATCCAACGGGTGAGAAAAGTTCTGCCTGATATTTACATTGTCGCCATTTCAGGATTTTGCGGCAATGAAATCAGCGAACGGGTTATTCATGCTGGGGCAAATAATTTTGTAACAAAACCATTTGAACATGAAGAATTGACACGACTTATAAAAAAAAGCAAGTATCTGAAGTATCACAAAAATGAAAGCTAACAAATATTTATCAATGAATTGAGCAACTATTGCCATACAGAATCTGGTGAGGGCGTCTGAGGGGTATGTTGCCGTAAAGCTATTTGATTACAGGAGACATAAAAATGGGAAAGATTCTAATCGTCGATGATGAAAAGGAAATGCGTGAGATTTCTTATCAAATTTTTAAAATAGAAGGATTTGAGGTCGACACAGCAGCAGATGCGGAGAGTGCATTGTTTAAAATCAAAAATAATAAATATGATTTTTTGTTAGTCGATTTGGTTTTGCCCGGTCGATTGAACGGTTTAGATA
>CAZNDR010000626.1:0-2563 GCA_964571835.1 uncultured Cytophagia bacterium
ACTGATAATTTTTCTTGACAAATAAATAAAATATGTTAAATTGAAAGTACTATTTTAGCTGCCAACTTTTTTTCCATCCCAATTGATGATTGATTGTCCAAATAATTTCAAGTTCAAATTTAAGGAAAAGTGAAGTGAAGCGGACTCGACTTGCCTTTATTTTTTTTCTCATATTCGTTTTTTCTCTGCTCTTCTGCAAAACTCGTTTTGAAAGCCAAACAGAACCAAAGCCGATTGATTTTGCTAAAATAAATGCACACGACCTTCCTTTTAAATTTGAAATATATAGAACGTTAACTACGGATAAAAATACTAATTTCATTCCTCTCGATTTAGATAATGACGGGATTGACGAAATAATTGCCTTCGCAAATGAATCAGGCGAACCCAGAAGTGTATCGTATGTCGCAGCACAGATACTTGATCCACCGCGGACTATTTTTCAAAAAAACTTCAATGGCTACATCTATTATCCAACGAAGACCTTCGATATAAATAAGGACCATCACAATGAGATATTTGTATCTGAATCAAAGGGCGACTCAGCTTATGTCAACATATTGAACTTCAAGGGAGAAGTGATTGATAGATTCCTCGGTGCAACTAATCCTCACCGCAGCCATAGAGAATGGTATTGTGATATTTCTCCAGAAGCTTTTATTGATATGAACACTGACGGTTATAAAGAGATTTTGTTTTCCTTACATACGGATTATGCTTACCAGCCAAGAGGTGTGTTGGCTTATGATTTTAAAAATAGAAAAATATGTTGGCAATACCCAACTGGTTTTGTTCCCATTCATATTCGATTGCTGGATATTAATGAAGACGGTAAAAAAGAAATTCTCTTTGGCTCGTCAGCCCCAGGAAATGGCGTTGGCGAATATGTCAACGGCACCGATGATTCTAAGGTTTATCTCACCGTATTGGACTCTTTGGGAAATCTTTTAATATTACAAAAAATTGGCACTGAACCTTCAGACGCTCGTATTTTTATTCATGATGTAAATGGTGATGGTAAAGAGGAAGTGATTGTCCATTATAATAGTGATAAAGATACTACCGAAAACAGCTTTGTCGGTTTCTGGAATCCCAATGCAAAAAGTTTTGGTTACAAAATCTCTTTGACAAAGGATCTGTGCCCCTTCATGGCATTTTTAGATGCAGACAGAGATGCGAAAGATGATATGCTGCTTGCCTGGCGGGAAGGAACATTAGAATTTAGAAACCATAAATTTCAAAAAATTCTGAGCCAAGAATTTATCAATTTTGCTTTTATGCATTTGTTCGTTCTGGATATTAATAATGATGGCGAAAAAGAAATCATCGTCTCTGGTGACTTTAGCGGTGAACGAATCATTGTACTGCTGAACAATCAGATGAAATTAATGGCATATTTTAATCAAGATTTTGAAACTACAGAATCCGTAGTTTGTACCGGTTTCGGAAAAGAAAAATTGTTAATTGCCGCTGACAGCAACTCCAATCGAAAAGTCCTGTTACAACTGAAAAGGTATTATAAAATACAAGCGTTGGATTATTGGAAATCACTGGGATTTGGTTTTTTAATCGGCATCTTTATTACTGGGATAGTGTCACTATTATATCATTCTGCAAAACAGCGAGAAAAACTGAAAATTTCTTTGCAATCAATTTTTAATTCGCTGCCCGAAGGTTTGGCAGTTATTGATAGCATGGGAAATCTGGTAGCTATAAATCATTCACTGGAGCGATTATTTAAAATCAAGCAAGAGAATACAATTGGAGTACTTTTTAAAAATGTATTTGCCGAAACCAAATACGCCGAACTCAACCAATTTATTGATGCGTCTTTTGCGAACAATTTTTCTTTTCTAAACAAGGAGATGAATCTTTTTCAACATGGCAAATTATTCAATTTGCTTATCGAGATTGGCAACATAAAATTGGCTGGGTACAAGCATCCTTTTAAATTGCTCATTGTCCGAGATATTACCCAAACCGTTCAATCCAAACAAACCATTGCCTGGGCAAGCATGGCGCAAAAATTAGCCCACGAGATAAAAACGCCGCTGTCCACGGTCATGCTCTCAGCACAGCGGTTGCAAATGGAATACGAGAAAAGACCGGAAGAAGCCAAGAAGGTCGAAAAATATTTGAACAACATCACCGGTCAGGTTGACCGTTTGCGGCGGGTGACCGATGCCTTCATGAAATTTATCAAAAGTGAGAAAGTAAAAATTGAGCCGATTTCCATAAATCAGTTGCTTTCCCAATGCCTTGAAGAAATGAAATTAAAAATTGGTTATAAAATAAAAATTGAAAGAGATCTTGCCAACGATCTCCCAACCATCAAAGCCGATGGACAGCAGCTAACAATCGCACTAAAAAACATGCTCGACAACTGCATTAACGCTATTAAAGAACATGGCACCATTACCATCGCGACAAGATTGGTACAATCCTTGCAAGCAAAATCGGCGACACAAATAAAAAATTTTATCCAGATTGAAATTGCTGATACGGGAACGGGTATTTCTCAAGAACATCAAAATCAACTTTTCCAGCCATTTTTCTCAAAGTC
>CAZNDR010000627.1:0-2558 GCA_964571835.1 uncultured Cytophagia bacterium
CTAAATTTAAATAAATTTGCATTGTATCAGACATAATTTGTACATGCCGTGATTGCAGATAAAAAAGAATGCAGCGAGCCTCCGGCTATTGTAGATTAAATGATGGAAATATTATTATTAATTTGCCAAGATTGCATTGTTTTGTTTATGGTTCAGATTTTTTTAATTTATTAGCGATGGAAAAAATCAGAGAATTTAGGGCAAGTGAAAAAAAAGTTAATTTGGAGACTGTTTAAACTGATATTAAAATATGTTTCGATCTAATCCGCTGCCTTCGATTATCTCATCTAAAAATTATTTTAGGAATTGATTTACTCGTTTTTTCATTAATTCAGTAGTTAAATGTGTCCAGCTAATTCCGCCGATTGGCGACTTTTTGCACTATCAGCAATAGGCAAAATTTATTTTTCCAATTCATTATTTTTAGAAATCACTTCTCGTTTTGATTGGCGTGTTATTCAAAACGCCTATTTTCTATCCCAGATTCTTGCCGCTTTGCGAGATTGTCTTTTTGAGCATATAAGAAATCCTGCCTGTTCTACCGTTTATTTCATGGATGCGATAGAAATTATAGCTAAATTTAGGGGCTTTCTTTAATTAATACTGCTTCAAATTTTTTATATCCAAAATAATTATCCCCTCTTTTCTTTCAGCTAAAATTTTCTCTTTCTTAAAAAAGTTAAGCGCCCGCGACAGTGTTTCAGGAATAGTACCTAACACAGCAGCCAGATCCTTTTTGCTGAAATTGAGCGAACAAATAAGTTGATCATTTTTCTTGTGCGCATTTTTTAGCAGAAAATTTGCCAGCCGGGATTTGATATCGTGCAGGGCAATCTCTTCAATCTTCGCGACCAACTGCCGGATACGCCGCGAATAAGCACGCATGATCTGGAAAGAAATTTCCGGAAAATAACGTAGCTGCTCCTTAAAATTATTTTTGGAAATTCGGATTAAGACAGTGTCCTCCAGTGCCTGACAATAGGCAGGATAGGTTTCAAAATCGAAGATAACCGCTTCTGCTACCAAATCGCCAGATTGGTGAATGTGCAAAATCTGCTCATTACCATCGGCTGATAATTTGTAAATTTTTACCGAACCCGAAACAATAATAAAAAAAGAAGTCGCGGGTTGATCTTCGGAAAAAAGATGTTCGCCTTTAGAGATTTTTTTCTCCGAAACAAAAGCTTTGAAAAGCTGAAGTTGTTCAGCATTCAATGATTCAAACAGAAATATTTTCGACAGAAAAGTAGTAGTATCCATTCAATAAAATTTTGCCGCTAATTTTTTTTATTCTCATTTTCGACACAGCAGCAAAATAAGTTTTCGAACAGAAAAAATCAAGGGAATTTTTTGTTGGCTCAACTATTTTTTGTGTAAACTGAGCGGGCAAGAAGCAAGTTTTAGAAAATAGAAAACTCTTTTTCTCAACGATAAGTCAGCTATCAGTTTCTTAGCTGAAAAATGTGCCGGGGCGTTTTCAATTAACAAATCAGCAACAAAGTGGAAATTTTGTGGTAATATTATGGTATCGAAAATCAACGATATTGAACAGCTATCTAACTAAGCTCATCTTCATGACTATATTTTCTTTCCCAGCAATGAGCTGATAAAGATATGTTCCTGAAGCAACATCACCTCCCGCTTCATTCTTGCCATCCCAACTGACGCTATGTAATCCTGCTGGTTGTTCTTCGGTTACCAGCGTACGGATTTTTTGACTGAGCAGGTTAAAGACAACTATTTGCACTCGGTCTGCAGTTGGCAAATGATAATAAATCTTAGTTTGCCCATTAAAAGGATTGGGACAGTTCTGCCGGATACTATATTCCGTGACATGGCTGCTATTGACAGCCTCATAGATTTCAGAAGGAACGATTGTCCACGTGTAAAGGCCATCTTCTAACGTACCCACAAAAACCTTGTTCTGATTTATTACATCGAATCTAATTAAATGTACCGATGGATTGTGCCAGCCTTTCTCCATTGCTTCCCAGCTTTGGCCTTTATCACGACTTATTTTCATTCCTCCATTTGATCTGGCAGCGATCATTAATTGCGGATCGTATGGACTTATAGAAATCATATAAGTATCTGTTAAAAATAGCTGCCAGTCTTTGCCTCCATTTTGTGAAACATAAATATTGCCTCCTTCGCCGACATAGACTTCTTGTGTTTCATGCGGATTAACGAATACTTCATAATACCAGAATGAACTTGCAGGATTTCCCTTAATGGCACGCCAATTTTTTCCATAATCACTGGTTTTATATAGTTGAGTAGCACAGGCATAAAATATATTGGGATGTTGGGGATCAACGGCGATAGTATTGATGACTCTATCAATGCCATTTTTGATACCATTATTCCTTTCTTCCCACGATTCGCTTCCATCAAAGCTGATAAAAAAACCTTTTGAAGTTGCTAAAGCCAAGATTGCACCAGAATCAGTTGGGACGGTTATTATTTGATCAAAAGACAACGAATCAGGGAGGCCATGGCTTTTTTCTATCCATGTAATTCCGCCATTATCTGAACGCCAAATGCCATGCGGAGTATCG
>CAZNDR010000628.1:0-2556 GCA_964571835.1 uncultured Cytophagia bacterium
CTTTCCCATGGCTGCTGTTGAGGATTTGCCTGATAGTATCAAACAGAAAATAATAGTTGAATATTGGCTTTATAAATCAATTGAAGATGCCGAAATGTCTATGGTCGAGCAGTTGGAGTTTTCCAATTTATATCGGAAGAATATTATTGATTTTCCGCTGCCAGCAGGACATATCGGAGACAACTGTTGGTACCAGTTTAAAGTCGGCGTTATACAATTTCTGCGGAATAATGTACTGGTATCTGTTACTTCAGGTGGGGAAGTTCCTGCTGATTCGAGTGATATCGAATTAGTGGCCAGGAAAATAGACACGGCAATCATAAATACTGGAAAGGTTTCCAGTGGTGAAAAAATTCCTGCGCCCCTGATTCATTCTGTAGAGATCATCTCCAGCCTCCCAGAGACGTGGGGACAATCCGTTACTCTCAAAGTAATTGCCACTGATGCAAAATATAACGAATTATGGCTTCGTAAATATGGATCAGCATTTGCCAACATCTCTAATGATGGTGTGCTAAAAACAACATTAACTCAATCAATTGATTCCACAGGAGTTTCTAATAAAGCCAAAGTTAAGATCTGGGCTTGGAATGAAGATCATGTTGTTTCATCAGTGGAAAAGGACATTCCTTTTGGCAACTAAGATATTTGTTCAAAGCAACTAAAGTCATGCCCGCATGCTTCAAGCGCGTATTTATTTGTGTAAAATTGAGGAAATCCATACAAAAGACATTCGGGCATGACAGCACTTTCAATCAAAACATGCAAGCTGTCCGATAGTGAAAGTTACAGGGTAAATTTGAGGAGTCAAAAAATGAGAAAACTATTTATTATGATATTTCTTTTGAGCCTCTTCAATTGTGAAAAAAATCCTATATCCCACAAAGAGAAATTTTTCGATCCCCAAAAATTACCTCTTCTTTCATTATCAGAAGTGAAAAATTTTTGGCAGGATGACAGCATTAAACAAATTTCTGCTTACAAGGGTATGTTTGCCGATCACCCAGGCTTTCTTGCTGGGATTAGATGCCGAGGCGATAAAAAAGGAGTTATTGTTTATGTGTTCAAATCACAAGCTGATGCGATACAGGCTATGGAGGGACGAATAAAAAATGTTGCCTGCGTCATTCAACCTGGCGCAAGTAATGAAACCTTGGCGGGAAAATGGTGGTTTTCAGATTGTATCCCGGACATTGTTTTTGTTTGCCAGTGGAATACTATTATTGAAGTTAGCTGTTATTCTTCAGATTATGCACAAGTCAAAGCCTTACTAATGGAGACAGCAGCGGAAATAGCGAAAAGGGTAGATGCTAAAAGCAGCTAAAGAATTTATTCCAGGCATACCATTCAAACTAAAATTATTTTAAAATTTCAAGGATACGCTGAGTAACACTCAAAATCGATTCAACACCATCTAACATTTCTTTCTTCCGGTCACCCCAAACCATCAGCGGCAGCGGATTTTTGGTGTGGGTTTTCAAGGAAACGTCTTCGATATTCCCATGATCACTGGTAACGACAAGCATTGTTTCCGTCAAATTAACATTTTTTAAAACCGCGAAGATAAATTTTTCCAACTCGATAAGCAAATGAGCAGCTTGAGTGAAATCCTGTTTGTGCCCGGCACGATCGGTTTTGAAATATTCATAGAGCAGAAAGTCAAAGCTATTGCTGGCTTGAGCTAAAATTTCCCCGGCTTTTTCGGCGGAAAATTTTGGCACCCGAAATTTCTTTCTGATTAGTTCACGATTGGTGAAATCATGATAAATACACTTTTCAGCGCGCAGGTTTTCAAAGTTAAAAAATTTCAAACCCGCTTTCCAATTCATGATGCTGGTTACTGATAAAAAGCGGAGCAGCGCTTCGGGTCCTCGTTCAAAAAAAATTGGCCGATAAGCATTGATAAAAGCGGCTTTTTTCCCCAGATCACTCACTCTTTTCGAAATTGAATAGTCAGCCAGCAAATCCCTTAATTTCTGATTGGGAAAGCCGCTCAAATGTTTGCCCAAAATTTGAGCAGCGTTTTGCCCGGTGTACAGCGCTGTTTGCCCGGTGGCGCTTTGCGGCAAACCAGCAATCCCCAATTGACAATCGATTGGTTTGACCAGGCCATCACCAGGCAAGGCTTTGGGAAAACCATCGCCGAGAAAATTGTTGAAGAGAGTAATTTTTTTATAGGTACAAGGATTTTTTATCGGATTTTTCTCTCCGATCCCTAAACCGTCAATGAAAATTAAAATGATATGCACTTAACTGATATCCTTCAAACAGCCAATACAATAATGAGCCAAAAGCCTACAGATAGGTTTTTGGTATAGGGTATAAGGCTTGTTGCTTTCAGTACAATCGTACGATTTCAGCTTGCTGATAATAATGCTGAAGGATTTGTCTGAAATCATAAC
The DNA here is from genome assembly GCA_964571835.1 of uncultured Cytophagia bacterium. Classification (GTDB taxonomy): domain Bacteria; phylum Zhuqueibacterota; class Zhuqueibacteria; order Thermofontimicrobiales; family Thermofontimicrobiaceae; genus CAZNDR01. Next base: position 2,403 of record CAZNDR010000628.1, read on the forward strand.
CGTTCAGCGCCATCATCGCAGCGCCGGTCTGGCACATGCCCACACCATGTCCCCAGCCGGCGCCTTTGATAATGAAATCGGTGCCCTCACGATCCACCACAAAACAAGAGCTGTACAGGTAGTTTTCTGAAAGCGATTTCCGAATGTTTAATTC
>CAZNDR010000629.1:0-2550 GCA_964571835.1 uncultured Cytophagia bacterium
TTGGGTCAAAGAGTGAGAACGCTTGCCCATAATAAAGCCTACCTCGCTGGCAATTATACCGTAACATGGGATGGACGCAATGATAGCGGTGAGCTGATGGCATCCGGTGTTTACCTCTATTTGCTTCAAGCTGGCGAGCAGAAACAAATACGAAAGATGATTTTGATGAAATAATTTCTGTGATTATTCAATTATTTTCCATATCAAGGAGAAGATCCTCTTGATCTTCTCCTTGATTGGCGACAATCCCAAACATAGAAAAAGCGTCAACAGTAAGGAATTTTCTCTTCATCAATTCATGGAGAACCTCATGAAATATGTTACTCTGATTATTTTGCTGCTGCTTTTTGTCCTTTCTTCCCAGCTCTTCGCTCAAGAAAACGACGTTTCGCTGATTATGAATGGAAATTTTAGCCTGCCCACTGGCGATTACGGCAGGGCAATTGGCGACAATCCTATCATGACGCGTCGAGCTGGTTTCGATTTTGGCGGCAACGTTGGACTGGCCGGCTTTGGTTATGGATTGGGCGCAGAAATAATTTCGCCAGTTGGCTTCAGCGGATTGGAATGGATGTTGAGCAGTCGTTTTTTGTTAAATAGCACCAGTAATAATAGTGTGCAACGGGAGTTCCGCCACCAACTTGGCGACAGTGTCAACGTCAGTATTGAGCTTGGCAATTGGATTAATATTCCAATAATGACCGGCTTGCGTTATCGCTATCTGCTTAATCCGAATTTATTTTTATACGGAATCGTGCAAGGCGGCATAAATATTAGTAAGGCACCTTCGTTAAAAGTGAGAGTTGCTCAATATACTGCTGAAAACACCGAGTTTGAATTTGCGCGCGATTTTGGCTTCGAAGTTGGTTTTGGCGTGGAACTATTGAATAATTTTGATATCAGTGTTCGCTATCTTTCACTGAACACGCCTCGCTATGAGGGTACTCGGAAATTATCAGAGCGCCTTTTCCCTCAAATACTTAGTCGAGAAAATGCCATATTAGGAGAAGAACGCTCAATTGCCATGTTTTTGGTCACCATCGGCTACCAGTTATTTTAATGATGATGAATTCTTATCGCCTATTTTTTATGTGGTCATTTGGATATTTTGTTTTATTGATCGCTGTACTGGGCGTGAGCTCGTGCCATAAAGAAATAAAATCACCAAAAAATAATTTTTCAAAAATAGTATTTCTATCCAATCGCGATGCTCCAAAGCGCCATTTCGATATTTTTATTATGAATTTAGATGGTTCTGGCCAGACGAACTTAACCAGGGGACGCGCCGAAGTGCGAAGTATTTCTTCTCCTCAAATTTCTCCAGATGGCTCAGAGATACTATTTCTTGCCTTCGAGGCAGGAAAAAAAATATTAAAGAAAATGAAAGTTGACGGATCAGAATTGTTAAATTTAGCTGAGATAAATACTGATAATCCCCACGCTCGCTATTCGCCAGATGGAAAAAAGATTGTTTTTGCTGACAGGATAAATACCAGCCACCAAATTTATATCATGAACAATAATGGTGGCTCAAAAGTAAATCTTTCAAAAAATAGTTACGATGAGAAAGAGCCTATCTTTTCACCAGATGGGAATAAAATCGCTTTTGTTTCGAGGCAAACCGGCACTTATTCTCTTTGCATTATGAACATTGATGGCTCAAATAAAAAAAGGTTGACCGATAATAGCGCTGACGATCAGAGTCCACAATTTTCCTTAGACGGCAAGACGATTGTTTTTTGTTCGGGTCGTGATGGAAACAATGATATTTTCTTAATCAATCAGGACGGCAGCCAGCAAAAAAATATATTTACCAATAATGCTTATAATTCACAACCAAAATTTTCTGCCGACGGAACAAAGGTATCTTTTCTGTCTAATGTTCGAGGCAACCGATACCGAGACATTTTGCTATTGGATCTTTTGACGCGGAAAACAATTAATTTAACCGATGATTTTAATTTTATCAATCAAAACCACATTTTTTCAATTGATGGACAAAGCCTCATTTTTGAATCAATCAAATTTGGCGATTCAGAAATATGTGCTATCGACATTACTGGTGAGAATCTTCGCAATTTATCGAATCATCCCCGCTGGGATTGTGCGCCAACCAATTAAAATCAAATGAAAAAATCGTGTTGGGAAACAAATGAATGCTAGGGTATGAAATGAAAGAGGGTGCAAATTTTTTGAAAACGATATTAAAAAAAATCAGCCGGGGTTTGTTTTTCGCATTACTAATTAGCGCTTTATTATCCTGTGCCAAATCTTTCGACGGCAAAAAAGGGGACGGTTGGCGCCAGATTGAGTTCATTATCAAGCAGATTGCAATCCCCATTTTTCCTCAGCGTGACTATATGCTAACTGATTTTGGCGCCATTGGCGATTCAATTACAGATTGTTTGGCGGCTTTTAATGCAGCAATTAAAAAATGTAATGCCGATGGCGGCGGCAAGATCATTGTTCCTGAGGGAATATTTTTGATTAATGGCGCTATTCATCTAAAAAGCAACATTCATTTGTATCTCTCGAAAGGTGCGACCTTAA
>CAZNDR010000630.1:0-2546 GCA_964571835.1 uncultured Cytophagia bacterium
GTTTGACCCAGATAAATCCAGTTGGCGGTTTTGTAACAGGCGCTCCGGAAACGCTGTCATTCGACAAAAGCAATCGGCTGACGCCTGCCTTTTGAGTCCTCAAAGTGTAAATCGGTTGGGGCTTTTCAATCAGCCCTTTTTGTGCCAATCGTAATAACACATCGCGACAGGCGCGATTTTTGAGATGACCATCAGCTTGATACCAATTAAGACGCTGACTGAATAACCTGGATAACTGGCTCGGCTCCTTCCCGGATTTTCCGAGATGATTTGTTAGATAAGGTCAATTTCAATACTATCAAATTGCTTGCCCGGAATAGTTATCTTATTCTTTTTGTTTTTTGTTTCAAAATTACAGGGTGAAGATAAGCATTTTTTTTATGAGGCGTAAAAGAAAAATAGTCAAAGAGCAGCTTTTGCCATATTTTATTGAGCGGATAGAAAAAAAAATAATAAAAATTCTAAGATGCCTTGTGCACCCTTTTTTATTCTTCAGAGTCAGAATCTGCTTTGCGCAAATTTTCCTGCATCCATTTTGTCAAATTTCTGGCGCACTTGATTTTTTTGGCATCGACCCATCCGATAGCGCTGGCATTGAGATTTTTTAACACAGCGATTTTTTTCCACTCTTGATTGGTTTCAATAATGGCTACCTGAGCAATCGTGTCCACATGAGCTATTAAAAAATTCTCCTTGAAATTCGAGGCATCATCATAATTAGGGCTTTTCATGAGGTCAAAATTGGAAATAATTCCCCACAGTTCGTTTGTCTGCGACTGGCTAAAGTCATCACCATCACTGCAATAATTTATGGCATAAAAGCCATAGACAAAAATTGCTGTGATCAAAACAACAGCAGCAATAAGAGCAATTGCCTTGTTCCAACTGATTCTCTTCTCCTGATGCCAATTGTTTTCCATACTATAATCCTCAGCCCGAAACAGATTAAGTAGATTAGCGCTAAAATCCAGAATTCCACTTGATCAGTTTCATGCTTCCATGCTTAATAATTGCTAACAAGAAATATCAAACTTTTACCCATTTTTGCTGTCGATGACTTTTCAATATCGCTTCGCACAGGGCTACTTCATGATGGCCCTCGGCGAAAGTGGCAAACTGTGGTTGAGCCTTCATGTCTTTGTCGGCAATAAAGCTGTAAAAGGCACGGAAGCACTGTTTGAAACTATCAGGATAACCTTCGTTATGGCCGCCGGGGTAGCCGATAAAAGGTCGTACCTTTTCCGATGCCAGGCCGGGGTCTTTATCCAGTCGTTCATTGGGCTTGTTGCGGTGACCAATCCACATTTCATTGGGCAATTGGCTATCCCAGTACAGCGCTTTTTTTGAGCCCGCAATTTCATATCGCAGACAATTTTTGCGTCCTGCTGTGGTCTGGGAAACCCACAGGCAACCTTTGGCGCCGTTATCAAAACGCAGCATTACTGAGCCGCAATCTTCAGTATTTATTTTGACATCGTCGGTCGCTTCCTGCTGAGCCACTTTGCCGGAATAGGTTTCTACCTCGCCTTTGGGACGCTGACGCACTGGATGCACGGTTTGTAAATCTGCACATACCTCTTTCACCCTGACACCAGTTATGTGTTGAATCATGTCCAGCCAATGTGTGCCAATATCTCCGATGGCTCGGACTGCACCGCCTTCCTCTGCCAGCACACGCCAGTTGTAATCGGTAGGAAAAAGCAGCCAATCCTGAACATAGCTGCCGCTTGCCGAGAGCACGTCGCCAATTTCACCTGATTGAACCATTTCTTTTGCCTGCAATACCAGTGGGTAAAATCTCAAATTATAATTCACTGCTGCTGCCAATCCCTTTTTTTCAACCAGCTCTGTTAACTCACCAGTCTCCTTTGTTGTCAAAGCTAATGGCTTTTCACACATTACATGTTTTCCAGCCAGCAAGGCAGCCTTAGCCATCTGATAGTGCAGATTATTGGGCGTGGTAATGTGAACAGCAGCGACAGATTTATCTGCCAGCACTTCTTCATAACTAGCGTAGGCTTTGGGGAGGCCAAGTTTTTTTGCTGCCTTCATCGATTCATTTATATCAATGCCAAGAATGCCGGCAACATTGACTCCAATACGACGTAAAGCTTCGGTATGAACCGGTCCCATAAAGCCGGCGCCAATGACCACTGTGTTGAATTCGAACATATTTTTCTCCTTGTTTTTTTCTGCCATTTTTATTTCATATCTATTTTACGCTACCTTTTTAGGACTGTTCATTGCAGTTTCTGTCAGTGAAGCTTTTGAAACGCTAACTTATTCTAGCTTTTTTCGTTTTCCAATGATTTTACTGTGCGGTCTATTCATCCCCATTAGCCAGCTTCCAGTTTTTCCGCTTCCTTATCGTGATTCTCCTATTATAAGGCTGATCGGTTAAAAACTGCCATCCATTAAAACGATCAAATTGCCTTGGCCATCATTTTATCGGTATTGCTTTTCTTTGCTATTATTTTATTTCTTATAAACAAAAAAAATAGTTGACACAGGTAGATTTGTTGAAAACCTGAAGATAAGCTTTCCTG
>CAZNDR010000631.1:0-2542 GCA_964571835.1 uncultured Cytophagia bacterium
ATATTAAGGCAACATTTATAAATTTCTCATTGAAACTAATTTAATTACGGATGTAAATCGATGACAATTTCCAATGCTTTTATCCGTGCTTTTAAATCCATCTTTGAATTGACTATTCCTTTTGATCCAAAAATCTCAGTGCTCATTGGTCCCAATGAAAGTGGAAAAACAAATGTGCTAAAGGCGTTAGCAGCCTTTAACTTAGAGTCAGAATTTGACAATTCAATGACTTGTCAATATTCAGATTTTTATTATCAAAAAAAGCCTCCAGAAATTATTTTGGAGTTTTTTAATATTAGCAAAGAAAACAGAATTAAATTGGTCCAACTGGCCGATCAATTTAAAACTGCGGAAAGTTTTTTTATAAAAAAAGAAGGGCCAGAAGCAGCCGATTATAAAATTTTTATCGACGAAAATCAGATTCCCATTCCAGACATGAAAAAATTTTTGAAAATTCTGCCAAAAATAATCTATTTTGATAGCATTCCCTTAGTAAAAAATCGGGTTGACTATTACAGTCTGGTCGATGGCAGGCCGGGATTCACCACAGAGCGCAATATGCTGAGAGTCGGCGGGCTGCAAAACTTTGAAGTTATTTTTGAGGATTCAACCAGAGGCAGACGTGCCTCCGAAGAAGCTAGCCGGGTTATTACTGACCAGATCAGAAGGGTATGGTCGCAAGAGCCCAGTGTCGAAGTCAAACTAAACGTCAATGGAAAATTGCTTTATATTGATATTTCCGATAATACCACCGTTTTTGATACTCCCGAATCGCGCAGTTTGGGTTTTCGCTGGTACCTTTCTTTCTATATTAATTTTCTTGCCCAGACTTATGAAGCCAAAGCCAACGAATATATATTTTTGATCGATGAGCCGGGGATTCATCTTCATCCGGCAGGTCAAAAAGATTTGGTCAAAGTATTAGAAGATCTATCACTGAAAAATCAATTAATCTATACTACCCACTCACCATTCATGATTAACCGCAATTATCCACAACGCGTCCGTTTGGTCCAGAAAGCAAAAGATGGCACCAAAGTTGATAGCGAAGCTTATCGTCAAAACTGGAAACCATTGCGCAAATCAATCGGCTTAATGATTGGCGATCTTTTCTTTTTCAGTGAAGGAGGCATAATTGTTGAAGTGCCAAAGGAGAGAACGTCCCTGAGAAACAAATTACGCTTCTGGCAGAGAGACACGGAGTAGGTATCTTTTTTCTCTTTTATGTTTTAATGAGTTATGACCAAGAAAAACAGGCAACTAAATTAATAGTTGCCTGCTTTTATTGCCAACTTCGAAAATAGCTAATCCCTCAAAATGGTATATTTCTTCATTTTAAATCGTAATGTCGCTTCAGGAATGCCTAATAATTTAGCAGCTTTCACCTGATTACCACCAAATTTTCCCAATGCTTTTTTGATCAGATAAATTTCAATGTCTGAGACAACACGTTTCAGATTCCGTGGTTCCAGAAAATCATAAGGATGCTTTTTGATCCTAAAAGGCAAGAAATCAGGCGACAATTCCCCTTCTGGAGACATCATCACTAAATTCTGGACCGTATTCTCAAGCTCGCGGATATTTCCTTTCCAATTATACTCAAGGATAGATTCGAATATTTCAGATTGTACTGCTGGAACCTCACGACCTTCCTGTTGGCAATATCGGTTCAAGAAAAATGAAAAAAATTCCGGAATATCCTGTTTTCTGTCTCGAAGCGCTGGAATGACTAATGTCAGTTCATTAATCAGATAGTACAGCTCTTTTCTAAATTTGCCAGATTCAACCTCTGTAAGCAAATCGCGATCTGAAGTCGAAATAACCCGCATATCAACTTTTTTGCTTACGTTGCTGCCAACTCTTCTCACCATTTTATCGCGAAGAATTCTCAAAAATTCATCTTGATACTCTGAATTCATGTCGCCGATATTATCAAGAAATAAGCACCCATTGTCAGCTTTTTCTAACAGACCAATTGATCTCATCACTGCTTGCTCACCTTCACTATCCTTTCCATTAAGATCCTTAGCATCAATTGTCTTGCCCAACGCGGCACAATTAATCTTGACGAAGCCATTGTTGTATTTCGTGCTTAATTGAAAAATATGTTGAGCAGCTAACTCTTTGCCTGTTCCTGTCTCGCCAATGATAAGGACATTGCTGTCTACCTTGGCCAATTTTTTGACTGCCCGCCTTAGTCGCTTCGCTTCAGGAGAATTCCCAATAATGGGCTCCTGTTCCACGACATTGACATCGTAGTTATTTAATTTTGTTGTCATGCTTGCACCTTCTTCTTAGTTAATAATTTAGTTAGTTAAATCGGCTATCAACTTTTTATTTTTTATCTTTTTCGAAAATAAAATCTTCAAGTAAATTAACAATCCACCATTCAAAATTAGCAAGACAAGAATATTAACTTTCGTATAGCCAAACGGAAAAAAATAGAGAAAACAAGACATTGAAATCGCCATCATACTAATTAAGAATATTCGATTGGGCAACAACCTCATTTTCTTGTCTATATAGTTAATAAGCTTATCGC
>CAZNDR010000632.1:0-2527 GCA_964571835.1 uncultured Cytophagia bacterium
TGTCGATATCATGGAGTGAATCGCTTTTATGCGATTCACTGCAATGCGTAAAAGCATTGCACTCCTTTTAAATTTTAAAATCCATATCTTGACAATTTTTTATTTCGTCCAATTTTGAAATGCAGGTTTATTTTATTTCACAGCCAACTTACTTTTTTATTGATGGGTGGATTTTACTTCAATCCATGCCGCTCTCACCAGCCGGTTATTTTCCCCCAATGAATGATGAGCTTTTGTCCGTTGCTGGTGTGCCAATCTTTTTCGATATCCGAATGACATTTTTTGCCCTGATTCCGCCGCGCATGAAAACAAAAGCGGCACTCCAACGGTTGAAATCCGGAACCAAAAATTTCACAGCGATTATTTTGTAAAAATGTACAACCGTTGGGTGCAAATAATTGGCTGGCGATGTTCGCTTCATTTCCTTTAAAAGCGGGCACCAGAACGCCAAAGTTCAGCTCCGGCGAAATTTCCAGCATCATGCGACCGGCATAACCGGCTTCAATGGCAAGGGCTGCTTCTTTCACCGTCCACCATCCGGGACGCAAACAATAGCTCAAGCAAATGTCACATGCATAAGGTATCGGCGGTGGATATTTTTTGGCCAAATTTATTTTTTTGTCTTTGGGGATTTCTTGAAATTGTCATCTTTTTTTGCCAATGGCTTGCACCTTCTGCTTTTCACATTGAAGACTTAAATAATTCAACCAAATAATAATCACAGCAAATTAGCCACAGCACTATTTCAGACCGCAGGTTTGTTGACAATATTTAAGATTCGATGGCTCAATGTTTTCGCAGAGCAGTCGACATTTATTTTGGCTGCACTGCCTGGCACTCCTCAATAAAATCACACAAAAAATTTACATTCCGAATAAAAACCGCGCTGCTGATCCGATCAGCCACTCGGTATTGTCCGTTCCAACGTTCGCCTAACTTTTCTATTTTAAAACGATCGTTTCGAGTGATCCAGCGGCCTTGTTCGTCTTGTTGAGCAATTATTTTTTTGACCTCAGGAATCAGTTTGTCGAGTAGCTGGTTAAGCTCGTCCGGGGTGAGTTGCCGCTTTTGTTTTTCTCAATAGGCGATGGATTTTAATTGTTGCACTTCATTGAACCTTTCAACTGTCTTTTTCAATGGTTCACTCAAATCGACCTCGTAGCCATAACCGGTTTCTCGTTCGATGTGCAACTCGACCACGGAATGGACGCGAATTCTGCCGCGATCATAATACAACGGTTTGCCAGTTCCCAATTCCACGAAACGTGGCCATTGGCCATTTTGCATTTTTGTCTCGTTGAGCCAGCGGATGGCATCGGGAATCGGCTCGAGAAATTCAATTTGATTGGTGTACAAATAAATATCGATGAGACTGTTGATGTTGTGTTGTGTCTCTAACGGACAGACAGAGGGGGGTTCAAAGGAACGTGCCCAGGCCGGCTGCAAAAATTCGTTGTACTACTGCGCCCAGCCAGGTTGAGGCGGTGGCAATTGCGATATGATAAGGAAGTGCCCGGCTTGTTTAAGGCTCTCCAGAAATTCCGGTTTATGGTAGTAACGATGGGCGTCGAGCATCACCTCAATACAATTATTGATAGTGCGGTCATTAAAGGTCGCATAGTCATGATAATCTCCCTGTTTGGGATAAAGATGGGGCCAGGCGCCATTAGTAAACTGCGCCGCCAGCATCATTTTCAGCGCTGAGTCGATCGCCCGGTACAAAGAGTCGTTTTCGATCTCCTGATCCATTGCCATAAGAAAGCGGATGGCAGATTGTGTTTGATCATCATCAAAACTGACCAGATTTCTTTTTTTTCGTTGAAAAAAAATTTTATGATCCCAGCCGCCCAGATCATTTTGACCGACAATCAGTGCCCTCGCCGCATCCATTGCTGCCTGCAAAAATTCGGGACGAGGCATGGTGCGATAAGCTCGCAGGAAAGCCAGACCTACGGCCGGCGTTCCGGGCGGCTGCACTTCGATGGTGAAATCATCCGTTTCGCCTTCGCCCCATTTTTCTTTTAAATCAGTAGTGTAATAATAGACATAGCCGCCCTTGATAGCAATTGAATGAAAAAAATGTATCCCTCTGTGCAAAGCAAGTTGCGCTTGCTTTTCCAAAGCTAACAGATTTACCGCATCTGGGCTTTGCCCCAACAGCACCTTTGCTAATCCTAGCAGCGCCACCAGCAGTTTTATTTTCATCATTTTTAGCTTCACTATCAGGCTAAGAAAAATCAATCCTTTTCATCCAACCAGTGCTTTGTTTTTCAAAGAATATTCATTCAAAAATGACATTGCGAGGAACGAAGCGATAAAGCAATCTGTTTGATTTCGATAAGCTCAGAGAGTGCTTCACGCTGCTTGCTATGACATCACCATTGCCACCATGATTAGGAAACGTGACACGAGAATTACTCCATTGGTTTCCATTTTAAGAATGAATATTTTGTATCCGCTCAATAATGTATGGCATAGCATTATCGTTCATAAGAATGTGTCATTCTGAGCAGCGTAGCGACGAAGC
>CAZNDR010000633.1:0-2527 GCA_964571835.1 uncultured Cytophagia bacterium
CAATTCTTTCTGAGCGACCAGCAGCGCTAAGATACCACCAATTTGTCCACCGCCTATTAATGCAATTTTTTTTCTTGCCATATCAATCTCCTTAAAATGAATATTGTGGCTTATTTTGTTAAATGAATTAAAACTAATAGATGGAAAAAAGCATCATGATTGAACAAAATTTCGGTAGCTAACAGTCTTTGACTATTTTTAAAAGAACGCCAGATATTTATCGCTAATATTCGTTTTTTTTCTTGCTGCTCAAATTGAACGGAAAGCAAAGCTAAACAGCATTCACTCGTACAAATTTTTTTGACTTGCCCTGGGTAATATACTCCACTATGCCGTCAATTTTAGCAAATAACGTATAATCGCTGCCCATGCCGACATTTTGCCCGGGATGAATTTTAGAACCACATTGACGAACTAAAATGCTTCCTGCGCTTACGCTCTGGCCACTAAAACGTTTGACACCTCTCATTTGTGGATTACTATCTCGTCCGTTTTTCGAGCTACCCACACCTTTTTTATGAGCCATTGTTACACCTCCAAAACTGATTTATTTCAAAATGATATCATCAATTTTTATTCGAGTAAAGTCCTGCCGGTGACCTCGTTTTACTTTATAATTTTTTTTCCTCTTTTTTTTGAACACAATTACCTTTTTCCCTTTTTCAGCTCCAATCACCGTTGCGCTGACGGCTGCACCGGCAATAACTGGATTGCCCACGGTGACTTTTGTCCCATCAGAGGTCAACAATACCTTATCCAATTGTATTTGATTTCCGCTCTCCCCAGGAATTTTTGGAGCTAACAGGATATCATCTTTCTTGACTTTGAATTGTTGGCCTCCGACTTCAACGATCGCATACATTTAAAATTTCCTCCAAAAAAAGAGTATTTTCACATCATTTTTTCTGTCAAATTCTGTTCAACAGTGCGAAATTAACGGGCGCTAATATAAGAATTTTTCTTATTTAAGTCAAGCTTTAAATTTCTCAGAAATTTCTGTCTCTGCCCGTTTTGAATAATAGCGGACTTCATCAATTTCCATTTCGGCATCAGATTGCAAATCTATTTTGAGCAAATATTTCCACATCAATCTGCGAATTGGGCTGCGGATACCTTTAGTCAAAAACGAGCAAATTTCCGGATGGGTCACGATCCTGATTCGCCGTTCTTTTGACCCGGCCCTGAATCGCTTCAACCATCTTTCAATTTGATTCAAGATAGTGCTTTTCGAGGGGATACGGCCTAATCCATGGCACGCCGGACAAGTCTCGCTGAAGGTGTACATCAGACTCGGTCTGATGCGCTCGCGGGTCATCTCAATAAGACCAAATTCGCTTATGGGAGTGATGTTTGCCTGTGCGCGGTCTTTTTTTAATTCTCGCTTCAACTCATCCTGCAATTTTCTTTTATTGCTCTCTTCTTTCATGTCAATGAAATCAATGACCACAATCCCGCCCAAATCCCGCAAGCGCAATTGCCGGGCAATTTCACGCGCCGCCTCCAAATTAATTCTCAGTGAATTCTGCTCATGATTTTCGCGACCGATAAATTTGCCGCTATTGACATCTATTGCCACCAGCGCTTCTGTCTGATCAAAAATAATTGATCCACCGCTTTTCAACATTACCTTGCGTGACAGGCTTTTTTCAATTTCCGCTTCAATCCCGAAAAAATCAAAAATTGGCTCTTTCTTGTCATAATATTCCACCAGTCCGACCATACCGTGGGCAACGTCCTTTAAATAGGCAACAATCTTTCGAAACAACTTTCTGGAATCTACGACCAGCCGTTCCATATCTTTGGTAAATAGATCTCTGATGACACTCGACATCATGCCCATATCTTTGTAAACCAGCATCGGCGGTTTACTTTCTTTGACTTTCTTTTCGAGCTTTTTCCAGGTTTTCACCTGCGCTTCAATATCAGCTTTTAGAACCAGTTCGTCCCTGCCTTCAGCCACAGTCCGCACAATAATGCCAAAGCCTTCAGGCCGCAAATTTTTGGCTATCTTTCTCAGCCGTTTTCGTTCGGTAACGCTATCAATTTTTTTAGAAACGCCAACCATTTTAGAATTCGGCACCAAAACCAAGAACCGGCCTGGCAAGGAAATTTGAGTGGTCAATCTTGACCCTTTGCTGCTGATTGGTTCTTTAATAATTTGCACCAATAAATTCTGTCCAGGTTTGATTTTTTCAGGTGGCAAAGCAATTGAGGAATGATTGTCTTCGCCCAGGTCAATCATGGCGCTGACAGTAAAGAATGATTCGCCGATATCTGAAAAATGCAAAAAGGCATCTTGTTGCTGTCCAATATTTACAAAAGCTGCCCGCATGCCTTTGACGACGTTGACTACTTTTCCTAGATAAATATCGCCGACCATGCGCTCATTTTCAGGCTTTTCTACAAATAACTCAACTAACTTTTTATCTTCAAGAATAGCAATTCTTGTCTCTCCAATGGTGGAGTTAATAATAATTTCTTTTTTCATAGTATCCTATCTTAACTAGATTTAAATGTTGTTGATTAC
>CAZNDR010000634.1:0-2518 GCA_964571835.1 uncultured Cytophagia bacterium
CAGCTTTTTCCAGTTCATAATTCATGTCATTCAAGCGACCCGGGAGGCGGACATTCTTCCAAAATTCACTTCGCAGTTCAGTGATTTTTTGTCTGGCCTTTTCCAGACCCTTTCCATTTCTTGACATGCCAATATTGTCCCACAAAATTTTGCCCAGCGCGCGGTGAAATTTATCGACCGAGATTTTGCCTTTAATAGCCAATAAACTTTCTAATCGTTGGCGAGCACTGTTTTCAGCCTTTTCAAATTCGGGAGATTGAGTAGAAATTTTTCCCACCTGAATCTGATCAGCCAGGTAATTTTGCATGACATAAGGCAGAATAAAATAGCCGTCAGCCAAACCTTGCATCAGCGCCGAGGCGCCTAACCTGTTGGCCCCATGATCGGAAAAATTGGCTTCCCCAATGGCAAACAAACCAGGGATGGTCGTTTGCAGTTCGTAATCAACCCACAGTCCACCCATGGTATAATGCGCCGCTGGATAGATAAGCATAGGCGTTTGATAAGGATTTTGGTCGACGATTTTTTCGTACAGTTGAAACAGGTTGCCGTATTTTTTTTCAATCGACTCCCGGCCTTGTTTTTTGATAGCATCTTGACAATCCAGGAATACTGCCAAGCCGGTTTCGTTTACGCCAAAACCGGCTTCACATCTTTCCTTGGCCGCTCGGGAGGCGACATCGCGCGGCACCAGGTTACCAAATGCAGGATAGCGCCGTTCGAGATAATAGTCCCGATCCCCTTCTGCAATATCGTTGGGGCTAATTTCCTTTTTTCTCAATTTTTCAACGTCGGTTTTTTTCTTGGGCACCCAGATTCGACCGTCGTTGCGCAGGCTTTCGCTCATCAAGGTTAGCTTGGATTGATACTAACCACAAACCGGGATACACGTGGGATGAATTTGGGTAAAGCAGGGATTGGCAAAGTAAGCACCTTTTTTATACGCTTTCCAAGCCGCGCTGACATTAGAGTTCATGGCATTGGTGGAACGAAAATAGATATTGCTGTAGCCACCAGAAGCAAGGACTACGGCATGGGCAGAATGGCGCTCCAATTCGCCAGTAACCAGATTACGAGTTACAATGCCACGAGCTCTGCCATCCATTAAAACCAGCTCTAACATGTCCCGACGGCAAAATAAACTGACGCTGCCTCTTTTCACTTCCTTACTCAGAGCACCATAGGCGCCAAGCAAAAGTTGTTGACCTGTTTGACCTCGAGCATAAAAGGTTCGTGAAACCAATGTGCCACCGAATGAACGAGTTGCCAGCAGGCCTGAATATTCACGAGAAAAGGGAACACCTTGAGCGACGCACAAATCGATGATATTGTTGCTAACCTCAGCCAAACGATACACATTGGCCTCGCGGGAGCGATAATCACCACCTTTTATAGTGTCATAAAACAGCCGGTAAACCGTGTCGCCGTCGTTAGCATAATTTTTAGCAGCATTAATGCCACCCTGTGCCGCAATGCTATGAGCGCGGCGCGGACTATCCTGAAGACAAAAACTTTTTACCTTAAATCCTAATTCACCCAGCGTGGCGGCGGCCGAGGCACCAGCCAACCCAGTGCCCACTATGATGATGTCAATCTTTGGTCTGTTGGTAGGGCCGACTAATTTAACATTCGATTTATAATTGGACCATTTTTTTTCCAATGGTCCGTCAGGAACCTTGGTTTCCATTTTTATTTTCATGTAAAATTTTATTCAGCTTGGTCGTAATCTTAAATTTGAAAAGCGAACGGGTTTAATAATTAATTCTCTCTTATCATTGAAAATAAAAGTATAAAACAATAAAGGCAAATCCACCAGGAATGACTATTGAATATGCTTTGCCTGCCAGTTTGATAAAGGGCGTATATTTTTTTTGATTGACGCCCAGCGTTTGAAAGGCTGACTGAAAGCCGTGATTTAAGTGAAACGCAAGAGCGATAAAAGCGAATAGATAAAAAATTACAAAACCGGTTGACTGAAATCTACGCATTACCAGTGCAGCGGCATCGTAATATTCTTTTCCGTTAATTTCCGCTAAACCAGTTTCATGAGAAAATTTTATTTTATAAAAGAAATTGGTCAGATGGATAGCCAGAAAAGTTAGCATAACCAACGCCGTATGAAACATCCACCGGGAAAAAAATGATTGCTGCGAAGAGTAGTTATTGACTTTATATTTTAGTGGTCGCGCCCGCCAGTTCTGAATTTGAACTAAAATGCCCATTCCAATATGGATAAAAAAAATAAGAAATATAATAACCTCTATCATTCTGGTTATCATATTTGTTCCCAGAAAATGAGCTGTTCGATTAAACATATCAGTTGAGCTTGAAAGGACCAACAATAAATTAATGCACAAATGAGTAGTGAGGAAGATCATTAACAAAAAGCCCATGAGCGACATAACAAATTTGTTGCCGATAGATGAAGATAGAATTTTAAACCAGATCATAATTTCTTATTCTTGTTTTTTCATTCTGTCAGAGCGTTGGCTAAACAATAAGAGGTTTGTACCTATAT
>CAZNDR010000635.1:0-2508 GCA_964571835.1 uncultured Cytophagia bacterium
GGAATTGGTCTATTGGCAGTAGGAATCTCATTCGTTACAGCTACGATCCACCAGCGTCCGTCTTTCTTAATCAATGAAAAGCTATCAACACCTTGCTGTGGCGCTTTTGCTGAACCTGGAATATACGCTTCATACAATACGAGAATGTGTGCCATATCGCCCATTACCATTGACTTCAGGCGCAATACTTTTTCTTCGAATCCTGTCTGTTCTACTTTTGCTTGCGCAATGAAATTAATGAAGTCATTCACAAATCCTTCCACGGTAAAAACAGTGGTACTAATTCTGGAGATGCGAAGGACCACAACAGCTTCTTTTATAAACATTGATTTTACTTTTTCCCAATCGGGCAAAGTACCGGCATCGAAAGTGACTTCGTTGTATAATGCGATGACCGTACTTTCAGCAGTTTGAAATAAATTTTCATTAGCTATTGTTTGTGCCATTGCAGAGAGATTAAAATTGAAGATAGAAATGATAAAGAATAACACCAATATCAATCGATAATTTTGCATCTTATTCGCTCCTTCCTAAAAGTTTATTTACATTCTTTCTTATTTTTTCTGGCGTGATTTTTTCCAACACAACTTTTTCACAGCAATTAAAGCGGGCTAAATTTACCAATTTGTCCACGAACAAGGGAAGAAATTCTTCAAAGGAGATAAATTCTGGCTCAAAAACCAAGTTGACTACCTGAAATGCCTTCAGCTTTCGATCGGCTTTAGCATCGAGCCGACCGACGAATTTTTCGCCCCAAAGAATGGGCAGGACAAAATAGCCGTACTTCCTTTTTGCTGGGGGCAGATAGCATTCAAGGGTGTAATCGAAGCCGAAAAGGCGGTTAATGCGGTCGCGCTGGATAATTAAATTATCAAAAGGGGATAGGATAAAAACTCTGCGGGCATCTAACTGCTTTGCTGGAATTGTATCCAGCGTTTTAGACAGGGAGAAATATTTTCCATTTTTAAATGGCTCGAGCTGAACCAGAATGACCTCTTTGGATTCGACCAAATTTTTAAGTGAAGCTGAGATCACTTTTTTGCCTGCGATTTGCAGATCCGAATCTCGTGCTGCACCGGACTGGAGAAATTTTTGTATTTCGCCTTCCGAGGCCACTGCTAATGCGTTGAGCGCTCGCCTAACAAAAAAATTTCCTAACTCTTCTTCATTGGGCAAGGTCAAATCGATGCTGGCAGGGAGGACGCGCTCGGTCAAATCGTAGACTTTCTGAAAATTGCGACGTTCGGCTATCATCAAATCGCCGCGCCAGAAAAGCAATTCCAAAGCGGCTTTAGCGGGCTTCCAATCCCACCAGGTGCTGCCCTTTTTTCCGTGGTGGATAAAATCTTTAGAGCTCAAAGGACCTTCTGTTCGAATTTGCTCTAATATTGGTTTCAAAATATGCCGGCATTTTTCTGATTGATTTTTTGTCCATGGGCTGGTTGGATTTTGAAAATTGCGCATGCGCGGCAAATAAAACCGATAATCAGACATGGGCAGATAGGCCATGGCATGTCCCCAATACTCAAAAATGCGCCGGTCTTTCGCTTGCAACTCGTGGAGCATTTTCTCTTGATAATCACCATGCCGCGTCCAAAGAGTGTGATGGTGCGAGCGCTTGATGACAGAAATGGTATCGATTTGAATGTAGCCCAATTTTTCTATTGTCTCAGCGATGCCTTCTTTGCCGTATGCGATTATGGGTTTGCTGCTGAGCCATTGTGAAGAAAGAAATATTTTTCGAGCAGTGGAAAGTGAAAGGTTGATTGCTTTCATTGATAAATTAATTTCTAAAGTGGTCAGTTTATTCAGAACATAACCTCCCGCAGATTTCAATAACTTAAACCTGCGGGAGGTTTTTTAATTATTAAATAATGCAGGCCAAGCTTTTTGTCAAGCCTGGCTATTTTGAAAAAATTATAAAATTGCTAAATTAGCCGGTTCATAATATTCTTTAGGATGTTTGCAGCAGGGACATTTTTCTGGTGGTTCAGTTCCTTCATGAACATAGCCGCAAATGCTGCATTTCCACTTGATCGGTTTTTCGCGCTTAAAGACGGTTCCATTTTGAACCATCTCTAACAATTTTTTGTAACGATCGCGGTGATGCGCTTCGACTTTAGCAATTTGGCTGAACAACGTGGCCGCTTCTTTTTTGCCTTCGGCTTGAGCGTCTTTAGCAAAGTTGGGGTACATATCTGTTGTTTCATAATGTTCGCCTTCGATAGCCGCTTTTAGATTGGCAGCCGTATCGCCAAGTTGACCTGCCAGCTTGAATTCATCTTTGGCGTGTCTTCGCTCATTTTCTGCCGTCTCTTCAAAAATTTTGGCGATGTAATGGTAACCCTCTTTGTGCGCCACTTCCGCGAAATAGGTGTATTTATTTCGCGCTTGTGATTCTCCCGCAAAAGCAGCCATTATATTTTCTTGTGTTTTGCTCATACCTTTACTCCTTAAATTTTAAATGAATGTTGAAAATAAATGATTTATTGAATAAATCGGTTATTT